>JAKAKE010000026.1:13348-20142 GCA_021824625.1 Bacteroidota bacterium
AATTCTTGATGAGGGTTACAAACCGATTTTTGTTATGAATACAAACGCTTATGATAAGGTAGAAACAATACAATCTTTCGAAGGCTTGATTGATGTATATCTTCCTGATTTTAAATATTCTGATAACCAATTATCAAAAGAATATTCTGATGTATCAAATTATAAGGAAATTGCTTTAGATTCAATCAAAGAAATGAACAGGCAAAAAGGGGCAAATTTAATTTTAAATGAATCAGGAATTGCAACTTCTGGATTGATTATCAGGCATCTTGTTTTACCCGGATTGATAGAAAACAGTATTAATAGTTTGAGATTGATTGCTAAAGAAATTTCCAACGAAGTGCATTTATCATTGATGTCTCAATACAGTCCAACAATAAATGTATGCAATCATCCATATCTGAACCGTAAATTGACAAAAGAAGAATATCAGGTTGTTGTTGATGAAATGGAAAAACTTGGATTTGAAAATGGCTGGATTCAGGAAATTGAAAGCAGTGATTATTATTTACCTGATTTCAATAGAACTGAACCATTTGCAGGTTAAATTAAAATAATAAAGAAGGCGAAGCGTTAAAAATAATATTAATTTCAAGTATTTATTGACAATTAATCAAGGAGCCTCCATGAAAAATAGATTGATTTGCGGAATAATAATAATCTTACTTTCGGCTATTACAATTTATGCACAAATCGAAACCGACTTTATAAAACTGGATACTAAAAGCAGTACTAACCTGACTTTTAAAAATTTGAGATTATTTCCTGTTTTTGCAGAGAATAAATATATTCAAAGAAATTCTATGACAGGAAAATATATTACTTTGAAAGAAGCTCTGGAAAAAGGATTAGTAAAGATAAGTGAAAAGATCATACCCAGGGATTCTACAATGGGTAATATGGTTCCCGGTGAATTGATGAACCGTCCCAATCGTGAAATGGAAGCAAGGATTAATCCTCCGAGTATCAGTCAGGATTCAAATTATATTCAAAATCAAATTCAAATTGCCGAAACAGGATATGGAGGCCAGGTTAATACATTGGTAATTGAAAATCTTTCAAAGGACACCGTATTTCTGATGGCAGGCGATGTTGTTAAAGGAGGTAAGCAGGACCGCATTATTGGAAAAGATGTACTTATTCTTCCCGGCAGTAAAGATATTGACTTAAGTGTTTTCTGCGTTGAAAAAGGCAGGTGGAGGGTTGGTGATGACAGCACTCATGAATTTAAAGGATATTATAACGTTGTTTCCAATGCAGTGAGGAGCACAGTTCAGAATGATGCCAATCAGAGCAAGGTCTGGTCCAAGGTAGATGAAATTACAGCTCAAAACAAAGCTGGAAGTACAACTTCTACATATACTGCTCTTGAAAAATCCGAAGATTTCGTAAAACAAAATGAAGAATATGTGAAATATTTTGAAAATCAATTTGAAAGCTCAACTAATGTTGTTGGATTTATAGCATGTACAGGTGATTCCGTATTAGGTACTGATATTTTCTGCAATCCAGAATTATTCAGAAAGCAGTATAAAACACTGATTCATTCTTATATTACAGATGCAATTTCATTTGGGAAAAAGGTAGATATTAAAATTGTTAAAGTCGAAAACTACTTCAAAGAAATCATTAAAAAATTCACTAACGAACTTCCAAAAGAAGAAGAAAACAAACTTAAATTTAAAAATCAAAATGAGATAATTCATTTTTATAATCAGTGATATGAGAATAATTATTTTTCTTATAATTCTTACATTTTTTGTTACTTGTTTCTCTAAGAATGAAACCAAGGAAATAAAACTTTCCGAATATATTAAGTTATTAAATAATCAGGATGATATAAAATTTATTAAAGAAATATTATCATCAAAAGATATTGATACTGCTGTTATCAATAGAATAAATAAGAAAAATAAAAGAATTGGTACATGGTTAACAAATGATGAATTTGGAAATTTAAAATATATTGAAAAATATGCAGAAGAAAAAAATGAATACGCTAAAGCCGGTCAATTTTTATATAAGGATGAGAAAATAAATATTTATAACAATTCAAAGCTAAAAATTAAAATTCTATTTGACCAATTCTACGAAAAATTTGGTAAAGTTAAATTCAATGAAAGCCTGTGGTTCTTTAAAGCTTGTTATGATTCAAGTCTTGTTTTTTGTTTTCATCCTAATCTGAATTTTGTTGTTATAAAAGATACAGTAGAAAATTTATTAAATTATAAGTGTAATAATGAAATCAAGGGAATAAGAGCAACAAATCCAGGATTCAATTCTAAAACCGAAAAAATTATTAAAAAGAAACAGAAACTTATTACCTGCTTCGGAAAAGTAACAGTAACAACTTATGGCTCATTCTGCGAAGACACAGGCTACAACATTGTTGAACTTGAAACCAAAGAAGGCAAACTTACTTTTTCAGGAATGAGAAATGTATCAATTTATGAAGCTGATGCAGACAAAGACGGAAATAATGAACTGTATGTTCTGACACACCAGAACTGTGCCCAGATGTTGAGGATTTATAGAGTTTCAATATAATACATAAAATAGATTATACTCATCACTTCCTTAAAACGAAATAATTTTCGTAATTTTAATAATGTTTATTTTGATAATTGAGAAATGAAAGAATTTATACCTATTTGGTCAATGCTTCCTTTTATACTGATGCTTGCATCAATTGCAGTATTTCCGTTGTTTGTTGAAAAATTCTGGGATAAGAATAAAAATAAGCTGATAATTGCACTTGTACTTGGTATTCCAACAGCAATCTGGCTTCTTGCAAACAGCCTTGGCTCGGAACTCTATCATACAATGGTATTCGATTACATCCCATTTTTAATTTTGCTCGGTGCTTTGTTTGTTATAACAGGTGGAATTTTTGTTGACGGCGATATTGAAGCTAAGCCAATTGCAAATACTATTTTTCTTGCAATAGGCGCTGTTCTTGCTTCATTCATGGGAACGACAGGAGCCGCAATGCTTCTTATAAGGCCTCTTATACATACAAACAAAAGAAGAGAATTGAAAACTCATACGATTTTATTTTTTATTGGAATTGTAGCTAACTGCGGCGGTTTACTTACACCACTTGGAGACCCTCCCCTGTTTATGATGTATCTGAGGGGTGCTCCATTCACATGGTTCCTGAATTTACTGCCTGAATGGTTATTTGTTAATGCCTGTTTATTATTAATATACTTTTTCGTTGATACTTATTTCTGGAGGAAAGAAAAACCTGAATCAAGAAAGAGGGAGCATGATTATAAAAAGCCAATTAAATTGGAAGGAAAACTCAATTTCGTATGGTTAATTGGTGTTATATCTGCAGTTGCTTTAATTAATTCTCATACTATACCTGCATTGGGTAACAATCCCTATTTATCATTTATAAGAGAAACTGTTATTGTATTAATGGCTGTACTTTCATTGCTATTTACAACACATTTGACCAGAACTTCAAACAGTTTTTCTTGGCATCCGATTGAGGAAGTAGCATATTTGTTTTTAGGAATTTTTATTACAATGGTTCCCTGCCTGCTTTACCTTGAAAAAAATGCAGAATCGCTTGGAATAACAACCAACACATTATTCTATTATGCAACCGGAAGTTTGTCAAGCTTTCTCGATAACACACCAACAGCAGTAACCTTCTATTCATTGGCAAAAGGTCTTGTTGAACAAGAACCGTTTCTTTTGCAAAATGTTCCTGTTGTAGCCGGAATACCTGCGATTTTCATGAAGGCTATAAGTGTTGGGGCTGTATTTTTCGGAGCAATGACTTACATTGGCAATGGCCCTAATTTCATGGTGAAATCTATAGCTGAGCATAGTAATATAAAGATGCCGCACTTCTTTGCTTATATGTTCAAATTTTCACTCATTGTTCTTTTACCATTATTTATTCTTTGCGAACTACTGTTTCTTTAGTGAATAATTTCACTCAATTATAAGATTGAAGATTCTTAATTATTCATTATTAATTATCAATTATTAATTAAATTCTGAGACCTTTTTGCCTTTCATGTGTCATTGTATATAGAGGTGATGTTAAATTTAAATTAGTTTTTGTAAATTTTCATTTATGAAAAATAACTAAGCTATGCTTTCAACTTGCAAAAAGGATGAAAAGTATTTTTATTTTTTTTTGGAAGAAAGTAAAGTTTAAAAATAATAAAAAATAATATTATCAATTTATGGAGGTTTCAAATGAAAAGAATTTCTCTACTCTTGTTATCTTTTACAATCATTTTGTTTTCCGGCATTTCCCTTTTCTCGCAGCCAAACACCGGGAATTTCACAATGCAATACACCGACAGAGGGACAACAAGTTATATTTATTACTGGGTGCCGGCTGATTATGATTCGACAAAGAAATATCCCTTTTTACTCGCATGGCATGGTTCAGGTGATAATGGTGATAATAACCGTAATTTCTTTAGAATTTTATTAGCAAGTAGAATAGGAGCAATTCTTGTTTGCCCGGATGTTAATAACATCATTAACGAAATGCAACAGGATGCAACTTACTTAACTAATTTAACGGCGGCTTCTTATAACTACACATTATCTAATTATAATATTGACACAAATAAGATTGTAATTATGGGATTTTCTATGGGGGGAGGTTTTGCTTATCAATTAGGTTTAGCAAATCCGACAATGTTTAGGGGCATAATAGGATTGGCTCCTGCAATCGGTCAATTAGACCAAACTTTGTGGAGTAACATTAAAAAACTCAGGATGGCAACAATTTTGGGTGATAAGGATTTTAATTTTGCTGCAGTTAATTCGCTTATGAATAGCATTAAGGACAGTAATGCTGATTTATTATATCTTATTAAACCCGGTGTACAGCACGTAGATAACAATTATTTTAATTCGCAGGCAATAATAGATGATTTAAGGCAGTGTTATGATTTTGTCATTTTAAGAGAAAATTCTCCAATAATAAGTCTGAATAAAAATGATATTGATTTTGACACAACCTTTATTGGAAATCAAAAAACTATTTCCTTTGAAATATCTAACACTGGTTCAGCTAATCTTGTCATTAATGATATAAATATTGTTAATGACCCGGATACCGTTTTTTCAATTAGCGGCATTATTACAAATATCACAATTCCCCCAGGTTCAAAACAAACACTTGATGTTTTATTTAAACCTAAAAGTGAGATTACTTATACCGGGCAGATTTCGATATCCTCGAATGATACAGAGAATCCAACGATGAACCTGCAATTAAACGGTACCGGATATTCATTGAAGGTTTTAATTGAAAGTTCGGATACAGTATTAAATTATGGAAATGTTAAATTAAATGAAACCAGAAATCTTGATTTTAGAATTTATAACACTGGGAATCAAAATCTTAATATATCAGCAATAACATTGGAAAATATTCCTGACAATGTAATAAATTTTCCTTCTTTGCAGTTTCCATTATTAATCAGCCCGGCAGCTTATTATACATTTACAATTGGTTTTTCACCTAAAGATACAGTCAATTACTTGGGAAGGATAAAAATCAATTCTAATGCTACGAATTTTCCTGATTTGTACATCAATATTTCCGGGAAAGGTATAGCGGCAACTGATGTAGAAGATATTTCAGATGAAAATTCTTTCTCTATGAACATAGTACCGAATCCGGTCGAAAATCAATCAATAATATCTTTTAATTATTTTGGTAATAAACCGGAAAAACTCCAATTACTGCTTGTGGATATAAAAGGAAATTTCATCAATGAAATTTATAATAAAATAATAAATAACAGTGAAACTAACCTTGAAATAAAAACTGATGATTTGACTAACGGTATTTATTTTATTATAGCTAAAATAAGCGATAGAATTCTAACAAAACCATTATTTATAATAAGATAATGATTATTTTAAGCAACGAATAATGAATAATTTGGGTTAAAAAATTAAATTGAATTTAATAAAAAATCCTTTATTATTCATTATTCATTTTTAATTATTAATTGAATTTTTGAGACCTTTTTGCCTTTCATGTGTCATTGTATATAGAGGTGATGTTAAATTTATAAAAGGTTTAAATATTCTTTTTGCTACCTGATAGTTTCTTAGTGTTCTAATAATATGAGGGAACCATGAAAAAGTATTATAATAATCAGGTGGCGTACATTTCAATCACGCTAATAATTTTTACCTTGCTGATTCTTGCGGCAGTAATTTCAATAACTATAGGTGTTCTTTAGCAGAATACATGCTTTTGCAGAGATAGGTTTTTAACCTGTCTCTGCATTTCAATTTCACTTAAAACATATTTTTTCATTTACTCCATTATCATTAATATTGCACTTCTTTTTTAATTTTATTTAGTAAAGATTAATAGTGGGAAAAAAATCAAGGATACTCAAACCTGAAACACAGGAACAAAAAAAAATAAGAATGATAAAAATTTTGGGTGTTCTTTCCAAAGAGTATCCCTATGCTCATATACAACTCGAATATGAAAATCCTTTTGAATTAATGGTCTCAACGATTTTATCCGCACAATGTACAGATGACCGCGTTAATAAAGTAACAGAGAAGTTGTTTAAGAAATACAAAACGCCAAAAGATTTTTTAATTGTGCCTATCGAGGAATTGGAAAAAGATATTTATTCAACAGGATACTATAAAGCAAAAGCGGCTCACATAAGAGGAGCATCAAAAGTTTTAATTGAGAAATTTAATGATAAAGTACCCGTAACAATGGAAGAACTACTAACACTTCCCGGTGTCGGTAGAAAAACTGCAAATGTTATTTTGGG
>JAKAKE010000073.1 GCA_021824625.1 Bacteroidota bacterium
CAAAATCGAAAGCGTTCATGTTGAAAAGACGGTCGTAATCGTATTTGTGCAGTTTGATTTCAAAAGATGAAGAGAAAAGGTTTTGCTGTTTGTTGAGCCGAAATTCGGAAACCTTGATTGCCTGAACGGATTGGTCAATGCCGAGCCATTGACGCTTGAGACGGTCTGCAACGACTACGGTTGTACCGCCACCAAGGAAGGGGTCTAAAACAATATCATCCTCATTAGAACTTGCAAGTATGATGCGTTCGAGAAGTTTTTCAGGTTTTTGAGTTGGGTAGCCGATTCTTGCATTTCCTTGTACATTATTTATATCAGTCCAGATATTACCAAGCAAAGCACCTTTTTCAATATCCAAATATCTTTTTAATGATAATCTTCCTTTCTTATTTTCTGGAAAATTAATTAAACCTTGCTTGTCCCATTCTATCATTTTTTCTAATGGGCATCTCCATCCATTTTGGTTAGGTTTATATCCTTTGTATTCATAATTATATGGACCAGGTTTAGTATTTGTTAAATCACCTAACCTATATGTTCCTTTTTCATCTTCATACTTATAAAAATCTTTTAAATATTTTTCTCCATAATCCCCATAAATAGGATTATAAATAAATTTATCAGATTTTGAATAATACCACAATGTGTCTGTTAGCACAGCTAATTTCTTTTTCGCATCATTATGTGCATTTGTTCTTTGCCAGATTATATCACCACGAAAATTATTTTCACCAAATATTTTATTTAGAATAAATATTTTTATTTCAGCATCGGCGTGCCAGTCGCAGTGGAGGTAAATAGAGCCTGTAGATTTGAGCAGGCGGTGCATTTCGACAACTCTTTCTTTGAGCCATTCGATGTAATGCTCGATGCCTCCAGCCCATCGGTCCTGGAAAGAACGGATTTCGCCTTCGTCTCCCCAGATAACTTCGTAGTTGCGGTTGCTGAAGAAGGGCGGGTCGAGATAGATTAAATCAACGGATTCGGATTTCATATTCCGCATAATTTCGAGGTTGTCGCCAAGAATTAGTTGGTTCATAATGATTTAATGAATTGATAATAAATAACAATTGTAAATTAATGAATGGTAGAATAAAAGTCAAGCAAAATGTCTGAATTAGGATTTGTAGGATTTGAGGATTTCAGGATTTAACTACAATAAAAGCCACAGAAAAAATCCTGTAATCCATTAATCTGTTTAATCCTGTTCAGACAATGGATTCCGCATCAAGTGTGGAATGACAATAAGGAATTAAGAATAAGGATTAACGATTTGTGATTTGAGAAGTCTATAACGTTCAACTCCTACGGAGTTGGGTTCTTATCGGGGATTGTGTTTGTTACTGATGTTTAACTCCTCTGGAGTTATTCAAGGTTAAATTTTATATTTGATGTGGGATTGAGACTATGGATGCTGAAACAAGTTCAGCATGACAGTCAGGATTTAAGAATAATGATTAAGGATTTGTGATTTGAGTAGTCTATAACGTTCAACTCCTACGGAGTTGTGTTTCTTATCGGGGATTGTGTTTGTTACTGATGTTTAACTCCTCTGGAGTTATTCAAGGTTATATTTTATTATTATTTGATGTAGGATTGAGACTATGGATGCTGAAACAAGTTCAGCATGACAGTCAGGAATTAAGAATAAGGATTAACGATTTGTGATTTGAGTAGTCTATAACGTTCAACTCCTACGGAGTTGGGTTCTTATCGGGGATTGTGTTTGTTACTGATGTTTAACTCCTCTGGAGTTATTCAAGGTTATATTTTATTATTATTTGATGTGGGATTGAGGCTATGGATGCTGAAACAAGTTCAGCATGACAACCATTTGAATTATTAATTATCAATTTTCAATTAAATTCATAATTCCAAATAATAGGCTTATTTTTGTATTTTATACTATTCACTATATTGCGGCGGAAACATGAATAAAGTTGCAGTAATTATGGCAGGCGGCTCGGGTGCAAGGCTCTGGCCACGAAGCACAGAGAAGAAGCCAAAACAGTTCATACACCTCATGGGCGACGGCTCTATGATACAGAATACGGTTGCAAGGCTGGAACCGATTTTCTCGACGAATGATATTTATATAGTTACATCGGGATACCTGGCTGAATTCTGCTATGACCAGCTTCCGCATATACCCAAGGAAAATATTATTACCGAGCCGTTTCCAAAGAACACTGCACCCTGCATTGCCCTTGCCGCTACGGTAATAGAAAAGAAATATCCGCATGATACCGTCATGTTCACATTTCCATCCGACCATGTGATTACAAACCTGCGTGAGTTCCACCACAGCATCGAAACTGCTTCCAAAGTGGCTTATGAGAAAAACAGGATTCTGGCAATAGGTTTAAGCCCCACAAGGCCCGAAACTGCATTCGGATATATTCAAATAAAAGCCGAACCAAAGGATTTGGGTGAGCTTTATGATGAAGGCGTGAGGTATTCGTCGGCATTCGCCGAAAAGCCCGATTCGGCAACAGCAAAGCGATTCATTGAATCCGGTGATTTCCTCTGGAACAGTGGTATATTCATCTGGAGGCTCGATACATTCTGGGAATCATTCAAAAAATTTCTGCCCGAAGACAGCAGATTGTTCAATAAACTGAAAAAAAGTGTAGGAGAGCAGAACTTCAATACTTTTGTCGAAGAAATTTACCGCCAGATTCAATCCGAATCAATTGATTACGCAATCATGGAAAAAGCCAAGAACGTTTTCGTAGTCGAAGCATCATTCGGCTGGAGCGACCTCGGCAACTGGGATGAAATCTACAGGCTCTCGATGAAAGACGGAAGAAACAACGTTATCGAGGGCGATGTCATTTCAATCAACACATCTAACTGCCTCATTAGTTCTTACGGAAAAATGATAGGCATCGTCGGAGTTGATAATTTGATTGTAATTGAAACCGAAAATTCAATTGTAATTTGCCGCCGCGGCTATTCCGATGATATAAAAGAAATAGTTGATTTCCTCAGACGCAAGCAGATTAATAAATATTTATAGTTAAATTTGAAAGTCGTTCTTAAAATATTATTTATTTCTCTGCTATTGTATTTAGCGTCAGGCTGTTCTCCTGCTGTCCGGTTTGCAGAGAAAACAGGTTCATCCGGAATAAAAACCGGTACGAATGAACCTGCGACAGCAGTGATTGGACAGACTTTTCGCGGCTTTGCGTCATACTATGCCGATAAGTTTCATGGCAGGAAGACATCCAGCGGAGAGGTTTTCGATATGAACGGTTTTACAGCGGCACATAGAACACTTCCTTTTGGAACGAAGGTAAAAGTAACTAATATAAAAAATGGGAAATCCGTTGTCGTTAAAATCAATGACCGGGGACCTTTTAAAGAAGAGAGAATTATTGATTTGTCGAGAGCCGCAGCCGAAAGCATTGATATGGTGAACGACGGTGTCGCTGAAGTTGAAATCAAAGTTATTGAATAACTAATTATATTTATAAGTTATTATTTTTATTTGAAATAGTATTTAATTCCCATTTTTGCAATTTTCAATCAATGTTTAAATTTTCAATGTTAATTTAGGAATGAATATTACAACAATGAATCAGTTTATAGTTTAAAAGAGCAAAATATTAGAATAATGAAATGTTTTTTGAAAATTACTTAATCCCAAAATATTCATTAGAAATTATGAAATACCTAAGGACTAAGAACAGGCTTGTCATTCTGAGGAGTGAAACGACGAAGAATCTCTTACACGAATGAGATGCTTCGACTTCGCTCGGCATGACACTTACAAACTATTATGAATTTCCTAATGAATAATTTGGGATTATTTATTTCAATAGTTGATAATAAAT
>JAKAKE010000064.1 GCA_021824625.1 Bacteroidota bacterium
TTATGATGTCAGCGGACTCCAGGAGTTAACTAATTATTACTGGAGGGTTAGAGGCGAGGACATTGCCAATACAGGCTTATGGTCAGCCACATGGGATTTTGAAACAAATATTCCTGCACCTGCACTAAATCTGCCTGCAAATAATTCCGGCGGTTACCAGAGGACGATAAACTTTAACTGGCAAGATATTAAACCCGGTACTGAATATGCATTCCAGCTTTCGACGGATCAGACATTTCTTACTTCAATCGTGAGTGTAACAGGATTGACGTCTAATTCTTTTACATACCAGGTTCCATCATTGAACGAGGAATATTACTGGAGAGTATCAGCTACGTTTACACCGTGTTCCAGCACATGGTCGGATGTATGGGTATTCAGGACAGTGCTTCAGGCACCAAACCTGTTGTCACCGGCAAACCATGCCATAAACCAGCCTGTCCAACTTCTTTGCCAGTGGGAAGCTGTACCGGCGGCTGCGAATTATGAATTCAATTTATCAACAATGGCAAATTTCTCTTCAATACTAAGGGGAACAAATACGTCATCAACGAATTATCTGTTAACGGAAGCACTTGACCCCAACACTAAATATTATTGGCGTGTAAGAGCCAAAAATAGCGAAGGAACCAGCGACTGGTCATTAGTTTGGGATTTCACAACAGTAAAACAGGGCCCCGGTGTCCCGTCACTCATTTATCCACCGTCAGGTGCAGAGCAAATCCCAACGGCAGTTACTCTGAAATGGCAGTCATCTGTTTTTGCCGATAGATTCCATTTACAGGTAGGCACAGTAGTCGTGGAAGACACAATAATACTCGGTCCATTATATGACATTAACACATTGACATCAACAACTTATACCTTAAATGGCCTCGATAATTTCAGGACTTATTACTGGCATGTAAGTGCAATAAATGATAGCGGCGAAACAAAGTATTCGTCAACCTGGCATTTCAGGGTGATTGATGTTCCGCCTCTTGCTCCGAATTTGCAGGCACCTGTGAATAACTACGCAAGTTGGGATACTTCAGGCACTCTGTACTGGAATCCTGCTGCAAGTAACAGTACGGTTGAATACCAGTTACAGGTAGCAACGAGTGCTTCATTCACAGTTGATTCTATTGTTAAAGAAGATTTATCCATATATGATACCAGATTAGACATTGACGGCTTGGATAGATTGATTGATTATTACTGGAGAGTCAAGGGTACAAATGAAGCAGGTTCGGGCCCCTGGTCGGATGTATGGAAATTTACAACAGGGCCTAACAGCGTTGATGAATTGGTTTGGAAGCAATATGAAATATCCGCTTTCCCGAATCCTGCATCAGAATCGTCAATCATTCATTTCAATCTGCCGAGTGACAATCATGTTACAATAAAGATTGCAAATTCATTCGGTGCCGAACTCCAGACCTTGCTCGATAAACCAATGTCCGCAGGCGAGCATAACGTTAACTGGACTGCCGGAGGGTTTTCCAGCGGTGTTTACTGGTATTCAGTGCAGATTGGAAGCTATAAATCAGTTAATAAGCTCGTGCTTGTTAAATAGCACTAAACCTTTTTGTTTTACTAAGAAGCCTGTGGGATTACAACCACAGGCTTTTTTTATTTAGGAAAAATTTGTCATTTTTGTAAACTTATACAAAAAGGAATGTTAATAATAACTATATCAGGTGATTGATGAGAATCGGTGTTAAACTATTAATAACAGGAATAATATTTTTGATTTCTTATAATTATAATGATGCATGCACGAATTTGCTTGTGTCCAAAGGTGCGTCAGCAGACGGTTCGGTAATGATAACATATAATGCCGACGCAGGCGGTTTTATGGACCCACTGTATTACTCACCTGCACGGGATTACAAACCTGGAGATTCGGTTGATGTGATTGAATGGGACTCAGGAAAGTTGCTCGGAAGAATCAAACAAGTATTACATACATACCTGGTTATCGGTAATATGAATGAATACCAGGTTTCCATTGGGGAGACAACATTCGGCGGCAGAGCCGAGATGAGGGATACAACAGCTAAAGTAGATTATGGAAGTCTTATGTACCTTGCCATGCAGAGGGCTAAAACTGCAAGGGAAGCAATACACGTTATGGCAAACCTTGTCGAAGAGTATGGGTATTACAGTTCCGGTGAGTCATTCTCGGTTGCAGATGCCGAAGAAGCATGGATACTCGAAATGCTCGGCAAACCCGAAGGCGGTGCGGTTTGGGCAGCACGCAGAGTTCCTGAAGGTTATGTATGTGCACATGCAAACCAGGCAAGAATCAGGGAACTTGTGGAAAATGACACAATGAATTGCCTATACTCTCCAGATGCAATTTCTTATGCTGTCAAAAAAGGGTGGTATGACCCCAAGTCGGGCCCATTCAGCTTTGCAGATACGTATTGTCCGCTTGAACCCGGCGCACTTTTATTCTGTGAAAACAGGATATGGAGATTTTTTACTTTGATTGCACCCTCACAGGAATTTCCCGAGGATTACTGGCGTGCCGTCAGAGGAGCAAAGCCTTATCCTTTGTTTGTGAAGCCTGACAAGAAGATTTCTGTTCGGGATGTAATGAGCCTGATGAGAGACCACTTCGAAGGAACTCCTTACGATATGACAAAAGGTTTGGCAGCTGGCCCTTATGGATGTCCTGTCAGATGGAAAAATCTGACATGGAAAATCACAGGCGATACTGTTACCGAGTACGCATGGGAGCGTCCAATTTCGACTCAGCAGACTGCATTTTCGTTTGTGTCGCAGATGAGAAGTTTTCTGCCGAGGGAAATTGGCGGTGTGTTCTGGTATGGTGTTGACGATACCTATTCAAATGTATATATGCCCCTCTATTGCTGTATGACACGCCCTCCTCAACCGTTCACTATCGGTAGTATAGATGATTTCTCGCTTGAATCCGGATGGTGGGTGTTCAACCTGGTTGCTAATCTTGCTTATACTAAATACTCATATATAATCAAAGATATTCAGAAAGTGCAGAGTGAGTTGGAAAACAAATTCCATGCAACCCAGCCTGCTGTGGAAAAAGCGGCATTAGAACTGGAGAGGACAGACAGGAATTTGATGGTTGATTTCCTGACGGATTATTCAGTAACACAAGCCGAAAACACTTTTAACCGATGGAGAGACTTATGGAGATTTCTCGTGATGAAATACAATGACGGATATATCAATGATGTTAATGTGTCAAATGGCAGGCATCCGCAGGGTGTTGGCTATGGGGACGAATTCCTGAAAGCTGTAATAAAAGACAAGCCGGGTTACTATGAAGTGAAATGGAAGGATAAAAAGAAGAAGGGAAAGTAAAGATGTTGTCCCTGTCAGGAGTAACTCCTGACAGGGAATATAAATTCCTGAAAGCAGGAGTAACTCCTGACAGGGAATATAAATTCCTGAAAGCAGGAGTAACTCCCGACAGGGAATATAAATTCCTGAAAGCAGGAGTAACTCCCGACAGGGAATATAATATAAAATTTCAGGAACAAACTTATAACACAACTTTTAATTATTCAATACACCTCCGGCACTATGTTCTGGTCTCCCTTTGGAGGACGGATGTAATCCGAATGAATCTTGCGGGCAGGCAACTCAAACGGCTCAGGCGTTACATCTTCATAAGGTATCATGCTTAGAATATGCTTAATGCAATTTAACCGGGCTTTCTTTTTCTCATCTGATTCGACAACATACCAAGGCGCCTGCTTGATGTCTGTATATTGAAACATAGTATCTTTTGCTTTTGAGAACTCCACCCACTTGTTCCATGATTCCAAATCCATAGGTGAGAATTTCCATCTCTTTGCCGGGTCGGATACACGGTCTTTCAGACGTCTTTCCTGCTCATCGTCGCTGACTGAGAACCAGTATTTGAGAAGTATTATTCCCGAACGTACTAACATTCTCTCGAACTCGGGACATGAACGCAGAAATTCTTCGTATTCGTCATTTGTGCAGAAACCCATTACATGCTCGACACCGGCACGGTTGTACCAGCTGCGGTCGAAAATTACTATTTCACCTGCACTCGGAAGGCTTTGTATATACCTCTCGAAATACCATTGGCCTCTTTCTTTGTCAGAAGGTTTTTCGAGTGCTACGACACGGCATCCACGCGGATTCAGTGGTTCGGTGATGCGTTTGATTGTTCCTCCTTTACCGGCGGCATCACGGCCCTCCATAATCAGTACAACTTTCAGTTGTTTGTGCTTCACCCAGTATTGAAGTTTGACAAGTTCAGCCTGGAGTTTGGCAATCTCATGCTCATAATACTCGTTGCTGATTCTGCCCTTCTTGTTGTACTTCTCGATTTGCTTTTCTTCCTTATTCTTTTTGTCTTTCTTCTCTTTCTTTTCTTCCTTCTGCACTTTTTCTTTCTTGTTTTCTTTGTCCTTGTTACCCATTTTGTGTACTCCTTTTATGTGAAAAAAAAATTCAATGTAATCTTTCATGATGGATGAATAGCCACTACCTTCAGGTAGTGGATTTGTGCATCACAGCATTGGGGATTTATTCCCTTAAACAAATTAAGGACTAAAGTCCGCTATGAGCCAGAAAAAGCCTTCCACTATCTTAAGATAGTGGCTATTCATTATTATCCTTTTTATTTTGATATATTCCCGACTTCAATATTCCCCATTTATTCAGGCGATGAATGATTGATGTCCAGACAACACCGAAGCCATACTTTACACTTCTGGAAAAATTAATTGAAGATGCTTCTTTGAAATACTTGGTAGGACAGGTGATTTCTGCAATCTCGAAACCAGCCATAAAAATCTGGGAAAGCATCTGATTGTCGAAAACGAAATCATCGGAGTTCGCTTCGTAGTTGATTTTTCTAAGGACATCAGCTGAAAAAGCACGATAGCCCGAATGATACTCCGAAAGCTTTTGCCCAATCATATAATTCTGAAACAAAGTCAGAAACCTGTTTGCAATGTATTTGTAAAGAGGCATTCCTCCACGTAATGCACCTCTGCCAAGCACCCTCGAGCCAAGCACTACGGGATAAACTCCATTTGCAATTATGTAAGCCATTGAGTAAATCAGCTTTGGAGTGTACTGGTAATCGGGATGGAGCATAATCACTATATCGGCACCGATTTCGAGAGCCTTGTTGTAGCAGGTCTTCTGGTTGCCGCCGTAGCCTTTGTTTTCTTCATGTTTGATGATGTGTTGAATACCGAGAGAACGGGCAAGCTCGACTGTCTTGTCGTTGCTTGCATCGTCAACGAGGACCAGCTCGTCAACTATATCGAGGGGAATTTCCCTGAAGGTCTGCCCGAGCGTCTTTTCTGCATTATATGCAGGCAGTACAACAACTATTTTTTTCCCTTTCAGCATTTAATCTGTATTAGCAAGAAGAAAAACAAAACACCCAATTGATTGCAAATTTATGTATATTATTCATATAGCTCAAAAATTATATTTTTTTATAAACCACAAAATTCCGTCGAGTACCAAATCTTTGTTCAGGTATGTTTTGCTTCTCTCCTTTTTCAGTCCCCTAAAAACATAGACTGACTCACCGCCTGTGATTATGATTGGCACTTGCTTTGATGAAAATTCTTCTTTCTCTATCCTTCTTATTATCTCCTTTAATGCTCCTGCTGTACCTGTAATAATCCCTGAACTCATTGCAGATTTTGTGTCTTTTCCTGCTGTTTTTTTTGGATGTTTTAGTTCAACAGTATTTAATGCAGAAGCTCTTTGAGTTAAAGAATTCAGTTGTGTAGCTAACCCTGCCATGATTGTACCGCCAAGGCATTTACCTTGTTTATTTACAGCATTGATTGTTATTGCTGTGCCGCAGTCAACTGTGATGAATGGAGGTTTAATGAAACTCATCGCTCCGAGCATTCCCAGAACCCTGTCAATACCAATTCCTTTGATGTGCTTGTATTCAAGTAATGTCTGCTTTTCTACCATATTCTTTATGTCAATAACAATTGCATTTATTTTTTTGAGGGATGGTAATAATAATTTCAACATTAGTGGATTGACAGATGAATAACCAATTAATAAGACATCATTTGTAAATTGGATTAAAAAAGATTTAACATGTCTTTCCCAATTATTATCATATTCAAATGCGATGGACTTTTTCCCGGACTTGACTTTGACCCTGCTGTTTCCGATGTCAATTGCGGCAAAATTCAGGTTTATACTTTTATTTCTTAGTGAAGTATTTTCCAATGCTCACCCTGACTATTTATTCCCGGAATTTTTTACTGCTTCAATGATGTCATTGAGCATCATATCCGAAAGCTCAGACATGCCTCTGCTGAATGCAGGGGCGATAGATGCGACTTCATTATTTTTTCTCGGAACTGAGATTGTATATAATTTATTAAGCAGGACATTCCTCTCGGTTTTCAAAGGTTCTTTTTTAATCAGACTTATCTGATAAGAAATAATTATAAAATTCGTATCAGACTCCAGGTCTTTCGTGTTGTGAGCAATCATGTCGAGAAGATGTCCTTCGAGAATATAATCGGGAATTACAAGCGAATTTGGTTTGATGACACCACCATTGAACAGCTTTGCATTATTTATTCTCTCGATGATGAAATCTGTTACAAGGTCTGCAGGAGCTGAGACCCAGCGGTGATAATAATAATTCTGAACTTTATCTTCATCCAAAATTACCATTATATTATCTATATTGAGTTGGTCGCTCGAAGAAAAGTTTCGGATTTGCAAGGTTCCGTCAATGTTACCACTATTATTTATTTTAATCGGCTCCTGTGAAAGCCTGTAGTAGCTTATTTCGGGATATTCCGATTTGAGCGAAATACAGCCATAAAGCATCGGCAGTAAAAATAAACATAAGTATATCTTTTTCATGACAGCACCATTCAATTTATAGAATTCATTGGCATTTTCATTGCATTTCATTAATTTTAATCTTGTATTTTTGCAATAAACCCTTTGTCGTCGGAACATAAATTATCATTAAAATTAATATAATTCCATGACAAAGAAAAATGGTAATTTTTATCTTTTTTAGGACAGATTGTTATCTAAAAGAGATTGCTGTTAATGACACAATAATAATAAATGAATGAATAGCCACTACTTTTAAGTAGTGGAGAGGGCTCATACCCACATATCGGGAATCCCTAAAGAGTAAGTGACTAAAGTCGAAGCTCTGTGGTTATAAACCTCCACTATCTGAAGATAGTGGCTATTCAAAAAAATTGTAAAGAACGATTCTAATTTGTCATATTTTTGTTTTACCATCGAATTGGCAGTTGTTTAGTACCAGCATGACAATTTGGAATATGGATGCTGAACTGAATTCAGCATGACAAAACAATTAAAATATTATGATATATTTCATTTCGGACATACACCTTGGCATACTCGAAAGAAGTGCTGATGCACCGAGAGAGGAATTGCTGGTAAAATTCCTCAAAACAATTGAAAAAGATTGTGAGGTACTCTATATTGTCGGGGATTTATTCGATTATTGGTTCGAGTATAAAACAGTCGTTCCGAAATATTTCTATCGTACTCTGGAAGCTTTGAAGTGGTTAAGGGATAACGGTGTTAAAATCGAATATCTGATGGGTAACCATGATTTCGGGCATAAAGATTTCTTTAAATCGGAAATGGGTATTCTAATTTATAGAGATGATATTGAAAGAGAACATTCGGGAAAAAGGTTTTACATATCTCACGGAGATGGTAAGGCAAACAATGACACAGGATATAAATTACTCAAGAATATCATGAGAAATCGCTTTTCACTGTGGCTCTATCTCAAGTTACACCCTGACTGCGGAATCCGGCTTGCTTCTTCATCCTCAAGGAAAAGCCGAGGCTATACTTCAAATAAGCATTATGGTAAGACCGAAGGGATGGAAGAATTTGCAGAAAGCAAGATTAACGAAGGCTTCGATTATGTGATTATGGGACACAGGCACCGCCTGATTGAAAAGCAAATCGGAAAAGGGTTTTACTATAATCTCGGAACTTGGCTCGAAAAGCCGGTTTTCGGTGGTTTTGAGGGCAATGAATTTAGGATTCGAGAGGTGGAAGAGTATCTTAAAATCAACTAAATTCTAATAACTCAGCTTCAATTTTTCTTTTTGGAGACTTCGGATTGTAAATCATTTTATATACTGAATCATAAGTTTCGGGACTAAAAAATTTAGCTTCGCACCGATCACAGATTTTTGCAGGAATATTTTTAATTACGTAAATTTTTCCATCAATATCTAGTAAATGATTAGCGATACCCTCATGAAAGCTTTCATTACCACAGTTATTACATTTATCTTTCATATTATCTCCTTCTTTTTAATTCATTCGCATATTTTAATCCAAGTGTGTTGGAATGAGATTTAACCCATTCTGAAAGCTTTGTTGTACCTGCAGGTGATGATTCAGTATATAAAAGATTGGACATTAATCCGTCAATTTCATCTTTAGTTATTACAACATCATTTAAAAATTTCCCTAATATATTTCCGGCAAAGCAGCCAAACTTGGGGCTTACATGGATTATTTTTCGTTTGATTTTTAATTCACTCATGAGCATTTCAACAAGCTGATTATAAGAGAAGGTTTCGGGACCGATTGCATCAATTGTCTTGCTTTCATCAGTTGCTCCATTATCAATTGCGAGCAAAGCCAAATCATCTACGGAAATTGGTTGTAATTTATACTCGCCGTCTCCGAAAACACCAAATAGGGGGAATTTTCTTAGCATCCATGCTATGTTGTTTATTAGTATGTCTTCTTTGCCAAAAAGCACAGCAGGTCTTAATATTGTATATGGTATAGAAAGATTTTTCAATTCTCTTTCAAGGATTGCTTTACCTTTGAAATAGCTCAGATGAGAATTTTCGGATGGATTTGTTATGCTTGTATGCACAATCTTCCTTACTCCTGCTTTCACACACGCATTAAATAATTTTATGGAATTGTCAACTGCCTGCTGATGTGAAAATGTTTTGTAATTGAATCTTACCCAATAAGTATTGTAAAGCACATCAATATTTTCAAGACTTTTACATAATCCATCAAAATCATTGAAATCCAGCGGGTATTTTTTTACTTTACCGTTGAAAATATCTATATTGGGAATTGTATTTGTAAGAGTAATAACTTCGTGTTCTTTTTCAAGCAATCGTTTTGCAATATATTTTCCGGAATAGCCGAAAGCACCGGTAACTGCATGGATTTTTCTTGCGTTCATCACAATCAATTATTCATAATTAATAAATTTAACAAATATATGTTATTCTAATATAATTTCATTTCTCATACCACCATACTTATTCCGAAGAAAAAATAAAGTAAACAAATCTTCTTTTCCGCCTCCCCAAAATTTCGTAATTTTGTAAGATTATTAATTAACATCGGAGTAAAATTTAAAGATGAACGACCCTTGTGGTAGTTGTAGATTAAGTTTAAATAGTACACGGCTTTTTCCCCGCATGAATACTTCTTTATAGCCAATTACGGGACCTTCATGTGGCGGCAAAAACCAAAACGTGGAGGTGAACATGGTTACTTTTTGGAAACAAACAGACGGCAGCTTTCAGCAAATTCAAAGTATTGAAGAAAATTGTTTGATTAAAGTTGTTGCTCCTGACTCAAACGAATTTGATTTTTTGGTCAATGAATTAAAACTTGATATTGATTTGATTCATGATATTCTCGATATTGACGAGGTCGCAAGGATTGATAAAGAGAACGGTACGACAGCAATTATAATGAGGATACCGCTTTTCACACCAACAGAAGAAATTCCATTCAGAACAATTCCTTTAGGAATAATACTACACCAGGGTCACCTGCTCACAATATGCCTCCATGATAGTGCTATATTGGATGATATTCTGACAAACCGGATTAGAAATGTAAGCTTGTCGAATTTTACAGATTACATACTTAATATTTTCAACCGTTCTGCATATTACTTTTTGAAGCATCTGAAAGAGATTAACCGCAGAACTTATGTGGTGGAGCGTAACCTGAGAAAGTCGGTCGAGAACAGTGCTTTAATCGAACTTCTTGCAATGGAAAAATCACTGGTCTATTTCACTACATCGTTGCAGGGCAATCAATACCTTCTCGATAAATTCCCGCGATTGTCTCAATTATACCTTGATGCCGAGGAGACTGATTTCCTGGAGGAAGTTCAAAACGATATTAAGCAGGCACTCGAAATGGGAAATATATACAGCAATATCTTGAGCGGAATGATGGATGCATTTGCTTCTGTGATTTCGAATAATCTGAATGTGGTTATTAAGCAGCTAACGTTCATATCGCTGATATTGATGATTCCGACTTTGATAGTCAGCACTTATGGAATGAACATCAATCTTCCTTTTCAGGAGGCACCGTATGCATTCGCATTGATAATGGGTGTGTCAATAACAATATCTGTTATTGGTATTCTGATGTTCCGCAAGGCAAGCATATCCATAAAGCGTGTTTCAAGGAAGTTTTTCAGCAGTAACAAAGTGGAAGTGAATAAGGAGGGGTGAGGGGGTAAATAATTATTCATCATCATCATTTTCTTCATCATTATCAGTTCTGAATCTTATATCATAATTAATGATGAAGTTTATTTCTTCATCTGTTAATCCATAAGCATCTTTTATCGCCAAATCAATTTTATCAATAATATGTTTTGAATAACGTGCATAATATTCCGTGTATTCAGATATATGAGCATAACTGACTTTTTTTATTTTTGAATGTTTTTTTATATCCTCTATATATAACTGATAAAGTTGTTCAATTTCTCTAACTTTTAATTCATTGAAATTATCAATTGGTATAGGGAAAATCTCAAGTTCATAAATCTTCATATTAAAAGTATCTGAATAAACATGATAGAACCAATAATAAAGATTTGTACTAAGAATAGCTGCAATTAGATTTAGATATCTAATATCAACTAAAAATGATTTCTCCGCTGAAGAATTTGTGGTAAAATTAGTGATAATATTATAATATCTGCCACCGGCAGCCCTATAATAAACAGGAGTACCATTTTCTTCAACCATTAAATCTTTCAATGAATTTTTAGAATTAAATAATTTTCTAAGAATTGATAATTCAGTATTTGTTCCTACTTTTGGCAATCGTCCATATTTAACAAAATCAATACTATTAACAAAAGAAAGTTTACCTATTATGTCATTGATGGGTGTATCTGTATATCGTTTAATTACATTAGTTGTGTACAAATATTTTATTGGGGAACTTGTTTTTTTTGCTATTATAACAGAAACTCTTTGGTCGGCATTGTCAAATATCTTTGTAGGCCTATTAGAATAAGATGAAATTTTTAAAAATTCACAAGTATTAAATAACATATCATGAAGGGCGGTCATTGATTCACTGGAAGTAAATGCTAAGGGAACAATAAATGAAAAATTAGATTTATCTTTTAACAAATTCATACTTCTTTCAATAAAAAGTGAAAAAGTATCCGTTGAACCTTTAAGTGTAATTATTCTTCCATCTCTCTCAACTTTTCTAGTATAAGAAGATTCATAATTATTTCTTAAATATTCTGTATTATTAGTTAATTTTAATCCATACGGTGGATTAGATATAATCAAATCAAATCCTATGAAATTTCCATTATCATCAAGTACTTCAGGAAATTCAAATCGCCACTCTAATGCGTTGCGGTAGATTGATTCTTTGTCTATCTCTTCCTGGTCCATTTCCTCTCTGAGCTTTTTGATTTTTTCTTCTAATTCATCTTTACTGTTATTATTATTTTCATTCCCGGTATTATATTCTTCTGTCACGTCAGAAACAAACATTGGACTAATATTAGATGATTTGAATTTTTTAGCGAATTCATTTAGTAGCTTTTTATATGTAAAAAATTTATTGCTTCTTTCAGCTAATCCACCGCTGAGAATATCTTTAAAGTTTGCTATTTGTATTTTCAGTTTTTCTTTTTGCTTTTTATTAGTGCAGTTCTTGTATTCATTGACAACTTGTTTATACTGCTTTATTGCTTCTCTGTCAGCAATTGTAACATTCAGTTTGCCAGAAAGATTAAATTTTGAAATTAAAGAATTGCCGACCTTAATATTAATGTCAATATTTGGTAGTGTTTCAAGTTCTTTGAATTTGCTCTCTTCTGTGTAATAAGCATTTTTAAGTAACTCAATCCACAGTCTCAAACGAGCTATATTAACAGAATTGGGATTAATGTCAACACCAAAAAGACAATTTTCAATTATTATTTCTTTCTCGTGGAATATAGTCTTTTGAATATTTTGAATTTTATCAGGTACTTTATTAATATAAGATTCAGAAACAAAATATTCAAAAATATCAAGTCCTCTTATATAAGTAAATATCAATTCATCATTTTCTACGTGTGCTTCTATATCAAGACAAACTCCATCCTTATCTGCTAATATTCCCAACTCTGATTTGATAGCTATGATTTCATTAAGTACGGAAACAAGAAAATGCCCGGAGCCAACAGCGGGGTCGCAAATTTTAAAACTATTTACGACTTCGTTGAATTCTCTGATTTCTTTTGTTTTTCTTTTGCTTAAAACGATATTTTTGAGGTCATAGAATGTTTCAATATCCCAATTGTATTTATCATTGAATTTCTGAACCACAGCCAATCTGAGTGATTCACGGCTCATATACATTGTGATAAAACCGGGAGTAAAATATGAACCGTCTTTATAACCGTTGATTTTTTCAAATATCAAACCCAAAACAGAAGCATTGATTAGTGTTTTATTTTCCTCTTGTATAACATCTGAACCTTCTGAAGTAAAATCATAAGCATCGAGAAATCTGAATAAATAATCGAGAGGATGCAACTTGCCATTAAATCGCCGTCCTTGATTATCTTTTAGAATTGTATTCCTTAAAGTCTGTATTCTAAGATTATCATCAAGACTGCTTATTCGTATTGTCTCATCTTCAAGCGGGCTGATTTCAAATAGAGAACTATTCAGATAAGGTACATGTTCATATTTTTCTTTTATTGGTTGAGTTCTTTCGATGTTCTTTACGGCTAATACCTGAAAGAAAAGCTTGTTCAACTCATCGAAATCGGGAATTATAGAATAATCGAGAAATTTATAATCATTATTTCCTCTGTGATATTTCAGGATTTGCGCTTCGACAAGTTTTATAAACAGGCATCTGTTTATCCAGTTTATACAAAGTTCGAGAGCGACATTGAACAATTGTTCTTCCTCATCTTTACCAAAATTTTCGGGATTTTTTAATTTGTTTAGCCGGTTTTCAACTTTTATTATATTAATTGTATTTTCAAGAAAAGAAGCTGTAACACGCTTGCCTTCGGGTTTACGCCTGATTACTTTTTTGCTTTTCTCTTTAGATTCCTCAAGCCCCATTATATGGAGAAGTTCAAAATAGAATTTTGTGTCTAATGTATTGCTGTCGTTTGCAAATGATTCTTTTAGGAGATGGACAGGTGTTAATATTTTATAAAGTGATACAAGTTTATTGTCATCTTCTTTATTATCACTTTCAAGAAGGTCTTTAAACATCCTGAAATCAAAATGAACTGCTTCAATTTCTTCATCAAGATTAGCAATAAAAGGTTTGACTATACTCTCATAAAAGAAAGGTGTTGATGTCTCTAAGGTTTGCTTATTATTCCAGTCTTCAAATTTTTTCAGAAATTTCTTGTTATTATAAAAAAGTCTTTCAAATTCATGTGAACTGAAAATAAACCAGCCATAAATATTGGCAGCAATGAGATTTTTAATATAAATGTTTTTGTGAATGACTCTTTCAGTCATATAATACAAAACAAGCTCATGCATCGCCCTTGTATTAAAATCATCAGTTGAAATCATTTCTGAAGTATTTGATGGCCTTTTGACTTCAATAATAACGCCAACATTACTTTTTGATGATTTGTCAATGTGAATTGCAAGGTCAATATTATCTTTTGTATTTATCTCGTATTTATCTTTGTAGTATGTATCTTTCAGGAAAGTAATTAGATTAACTTTATCATGTTCTTCACTATCTTCCCCATAAGTTTTATTTAACAATAGATTGAGGTTTTTCTTAAAGACATCAATATCATTCCTGAGAACTTTTTCTTTAAGAAAAGCTTTGTTAAGTGCTAATTTCGGTTCAATTAATTTTAGTTTCATTCAACTGCCGCAAATAATGAGAATCAGCTAAATTATAAGATTAGAAAAAAAGCAATTTAAGGAATTTGCCAATTTGATAAAATATAAGTGGAAAAAATTATTTAATTATGGCAGATTCGCCATAATTAAAGATTCTGATCAATCCCTGATTCCTTTTTCTTCCTCTTCCACGCCCTATATAAAAAATACACACCAAGCAGGATAAACGGTATGCTGAGGATTTGTCCCATATCGAGGGGAAGTGATTTCTCGAATGCTTCCTGTTCTTTCTTGACAAACTCGAGTAAAAATCTTGCAGTGAATACAGTTGTCAGAAAAAATCCGAAAAGTTGACCTTCAGGTAAAGCTGATTTGTATTTTTTATATCTGAAAAATAAATATAGAAATATGGCAAGATAACACAATGCTTCGTAAAGCTGTGCAGGATGACGCGGGATGGCATCAACATGCTGAAACACAACTGACCAGGGTAAGCCGGACGGACTTCCAATAATTTCCGAGTTCATGAAATTTCCTGTGCGGATGAATACTCCGGCAAGTGCGACGACTATGACAATCCTGTCGAGAGTCCAAAGCCATGTAATTTTCTTTCGTTTCCTCGAAAAAAGCCAGAGGCCAATCATGATTCCGAATGCCGCTCCGTGGCTTGCCAGTCCGCCTTTCCATACCATCAGTATTTCAAGCGGGTGAGATAAATAATATACAGGGTCATAGAAAAAGCAATGTCCCAGCCTTGCACCAACTACAGTTGAGATAATCATCGTAATTGTCAATGCTTCGAGGTCTTTCTGGGTTTTACCTTCGTTTTTGAATACCCAGGACATAATCTGGTAGCCAACAATGAAAGCAATAGAGAAAAGTAGTCCGTACCATCTGATTGAAATTGAGCCTATGTGAAATATTTCCGGGTCTGCATTCCAGTTGATTACTGCAAGTATATCCATTATAAAAAACCTTTATTATTATTTTATTACCCATCCCCTTCTTTTATCCTCCTTAAATAAAGAGAGGATTCAAGGGCGGTTATTTTATTCAAATATTTTTCCCTCACCGGGATTTTTCTCACTATCAACAAGATTGACAGCCCACAAAAGTTTAGCACGAATCAAGTCGAAATACGAGCTTTCGAGCGGTTTTATAAGCTTCACTTTTGCATCCGATTTTCTGATTTTCACAGTATCGCCATTCTTGACAATTTTCCTAATCTGCCCGTCAGCAACCAGCGATGCGTCACCTGTGGGAGAATGTACGACTAATGCGACTTCACTTGAATCAGGAATAACAAGCGGACGCAAAGTCAGTGAATGAGGCGAAATCGGTGTAATGCAAATTACCTCGGTAGCCGGCGTGATAATTGGTCCGCCGCAGGACAGAGAATATGCGGTCGAACCTGTAGGAGTTGTTATTATTAGTCCGTCTGCCCTGAGTGAGCCAATGTAATGGTCGTTGACGTATCCGTCTAAAGTTATCATGCGTGAAGAATCCTTTTTCTCAATTACAAAATCATTGAGAGCGAAAATCATTTCTTCTCCAAAATCCGATTCAATCACAGTACGGTCAACCACCCGGTAGTTTCCTTTCATCAGGTTATTGAGCGATTTATCGAGCTGGTTGACTGAAAATTCTGCAAGAAATCCGAGCTTGCCAACATTGATTCCCATTATTGGTATGTCGGAACTGAGCATGATTCTCGCTGCCGATAACATGGTGCCGTCACCTCCGTAAGAAATCACAACATCAGCAAATTTCTCAAATTCTTCATGAGGTATCGGCTTTACATAACTTCTGTTGTTTTTATCTAAAAGGTTGACAAGTTCGGGCCTGACGGCACATTCGGAGCCATAGCTCCTGAGAATGCCCAGAGAGTAGTCAATCCATTTTATAGATTCCGGTTTCCCGTTATTTTCAAATAATCCGATATTTTTCATATATAAGACTGGTAATTAAATACAACTTCAATTTTCATGTTATTCTTTATGTAAGAATATCAGCAAGCTGGATGAGATAATCATGTATCGGCTTTTTCCTTGCCCATGTTTCCATAAGTGGGGTATAAACAATTTGAGAATTAATTTCTCCAATCATAATATCCGTTTTTCCTGCGAGCAGAGCTTCGACAGAAGCAACGCCGAGATGGCTTGCCAGTACCCGGTCGCGAACAGTAGGACTTCCTCCCCGCTGTATATGGCCGAGTATTGTAACCTTAGCGTCAATTTCATACTTTTCTTTTAAAATCTGTGCGAATATCGTTGCGCCTCCGACTTCATCGCCCTCGCCCACAATGACGATAGTTCTTTGCTGTTTCCCTTGTGTTAAAATTCTTTGGTGCAGCTGGTCAAGGTTAGTAACTGTCTCAGGTACTGCGATAAATTCTGCACCTGCCGAAATTCCAACATCCATAGCAATAAAACCTGCATGGCGTCCCATCACTTCAACAATAAAAACCCTGCCGTGTGAATCGGCAGTATCCCTGATTTTATCAATTGCCTCGGCGGCTGTATTGATTGCTGTATCAAATCCGATAGTATAGTCAGTGCCGTATAAATCGTTGTCAATTGTTCCGGGGGTGCAGACAATCGGAATTTTATGTTCTTCCCAAATATCGTGGGCTCCGCGTAAAGTACCGTCTCCCCCGCAGGCAATCACACCATCAATACCATTGTCTTTGAGTTTTTCGGCGGCTGCGGCTCTTCCGCCTTTCTGTATAAATTCTTTTGAGCGGCTTGTCTTGAGTATCGTTCCACCAAGTGAAATTATATTAGCGGTCTCTTTTCTTCCCAGCTTGATTATATTGCCTTCAATCATTCCGGAATAGCCGCCGACAATGCCAAAAATTTCAATTCCTTTTGCTATGGAGCTTCTCACTACTGCCCGTATAAGAGCATTCATTCCGGGAGCATCGCCCCCGCTTGTGAAAACAGCAATTTTCTTCATGTTCCCCGATTCTTTGATAAGATATTAAAAATGAACCTTGTAAAAACCAAATTTAACTAAATTTTCAGATAAGAAAAACATCCAATTTTTATTAATATTATTAAATTTATCTTTCTTTTAATCTCATATAATTTATAAATTGTAAAAATCAAATTGAGAAATATCAAAATACTTGAAGCAATTATTTTATGTTTAACCAATATACAGGAATATTATGAATTTTAAAATCGAGCATGAACCGGTATTTACAATACTTAGGGTCAACCTTGAGAAAGGTGAATCATACAGGGCAGAAGCAGGGGCAATGATGTCAATGTCTCCTTCAATTCAGCTTGAAGCTAAAACCACGGGAAAAGGTTTGTTCGGAACACTTAAAGCCGCTGTCGGTGGCGAAGGTTTTTTTGCATCGCTATTCACAGCTGTTGACGGCCCCGGCGAAGTTGTCCTTGGCCCTGCATCACCCGGTGATATACTTAAGATGGAACTTAACAATCAGACGATTTTCACCCAGGCAGGTGCATATCTTGCAGGCAGCCCGGAACTTGAGCTTTCGACAAAAGGCTCAGCAAAAGCTTTGTTTTCAGGCGAAGGATTGTTCCTATCAAAAATCTCGGGAACCGGAACGCTTTTCGTCAATTCTTATGGTGCTATTTTCATGAAAGAACTTGCACCGGGTGAGAGATATATCGTTGATACCGGGCATATCGTTGCATTCGAGGAAACAATCAATTATACGATTAAAAAAGCAGCTAAAGGATTATTTTCCACAGTAGCATCGGGCGAAGGACTTGTTTGCGAGTATGTGGGGCCCGGCAAGCTTTGGGTACAAACCAGGAACGTCGGTGCATTGGCAAAATTGCTTATTCCGTTTTTACCAAAATCATAATTTTGAGGAAATCCCAAAATGAAAAGGACATGCCATCGCGTGTCCTTTTTTTTATTGTAATTATCCTGATATGCAATAACTAAATTTTAGATATCATCTCCCTTTCAAGGTTTTGTGCAGTAATTCGTAAGCTGACTTTACGCTTGGGTCGGTAACAAGATAATTCTCAATCGTCTGGCATGAGTGCAATATTGTAGAATGGTCGCGATTGCTGAAACCTGCTCCTATGCTCTTAAGAGAAAGCTGGGTAAATTGCTTTGTTAGATATATTGACATTTGCCTTGCGAGAGCAATTTCATGCTTTCTCGATTGGGATTCGAGATGTTCAACCGGCAATTTATAATAACCGGCTACGAGTTCCTTGATATCGTCAATTGTGATTTGTTTTGGTACTTTTTTAGATATTCCCGTTACAACCTCCTTAGCCAATGCAAGGTTCAGGGGTTTATTCTCGAAAGTATATTTTGCAATCAGGCTGATTAGAATGCCCTCGAGTTCGCGGATACTGCTCGTTACATTTTTTGCAACATACTCAACAATTTCCACGGGCAATTCGATTCCTTCGTCAACACTTTTCTTCTGCAGGATAGCCATTCTCATTTCGAGGTCGGGTGGCTGAATATCAACGATTAAACCCCACTGGAATCGCGAAATCAAACGTTCGTCGAGGTCTTTTAAATCACGCGGAGGCCGGTCACTCGTAAGAATAATCTGTTTGCCATCCTGATGGAGTGCATTGAAAGTGTGAAAGAAATTATCAGTTGTTTTTTCTTTACCGCAGAAAAACTGTATGTCATCAACTATCAATGTGTCAATACTGCGGTACAGATTTATGAATTCATTCTGAGTATTGGTTTGAATTGCATTTATAAAATCCTGAGTAAACCTTTCGCTTGTCGTATATAAAACCCGTGATTTTTTGTGTATCTGCAAAATCTTGTTTCCAATTCCCTGTACAAGATGAGTTTTGCCAAGTCCTGAGTCTCCATATACCACAAGAGGATTGTATCTTGTTTTACCCGGATTCTGGCTTATGGCAAGCCCTGCGGCATAAGCAAGCTGGTTGCTGTCACCCTTAACAAAATTATTGAATGAATATTTAGGATTCAGATTTGTTGTGAAAACTTTCCTGTCTCTAATTCCGTCAGCTCCTGATACACCTAATGAAGTACCCTGTGGAGGAAATTTAAAAGCAGGAAGTTTGATAGTGCGTTTTTCGCTTGAGCTGTCGCTCTCGTCAAGAACAATCTGGTATAATAGTTTCGCATCTTCACCTAATACCTGAGAAATTGTTTTCTGGAGCAGGGAGTAATATTGGTCTTCAATCCACTCGCAAAAAAATTGACTTGGAACCTTAACTGTCAGTTGTTTATTCTCCCACTTAAGTGCCTTAATAGGCTCGAACCAGGTATTGAATATATGAGGAGATACGTTATCTTTAATTATTTCGAGACATTTTATCCAATAAGCAGTGGCTTTTTTATCGCCGTCTGCTGTCATCGTGCTTCCTGCACCGGTTTTGCCGGTAGTCCTATCATGTGTAAATAGTGAAAGAGCGTCTCTAAGTTGATTGTCAGGCACAACCTACTCCTTTGATTAAAAGATTTTGAAATAGTTATTTATAGGAAAAAATGCTAATAAAGAAAAACCTAACCTTCAATATACTCTCATCAGGAAATACTCCCGATAACAAAAAACAATTATATTAAAATATTAAAACTATAAGGAAATTTATTTTATTTTATTTAATTCTGCCGCTTATTTTATCTAAATCTTTAAAAAGGCTTCTATTCTTATTTTTAACAATTCCTTCACTTTGAAAATCTCATTTTTTTTTTAAACACCCAAGAAATATATTTTCATCTTGAACACATTGTTT
>JAKAKE010000091.1 GCA_021824625.1 Bacteroidota bacterium
TGAAAAAACAATAAATCGAATCAAAGAAAAGGGGAGAGGTTAGAATGAAAAAATATTATATAATTATTTCTATTATTATCATAGGATTACAATTTGTTTCATGCAAGGAGGAATCCAAAAATTCGGTAAAAAACTTTTCAATTCCTAAAACCAGTGAAGAAAAATATGAACTTCTAAATAATCTTAATGATATAATTAATAAAGAGCCAAACAATATGGATGCCTGGAATCAAAAAGGAATCCTACTTTCCGATTTGAAAAGATATGATGAAGCTTTAAATGCATTCAATAAAGCGGTAGAAATAAATCCAAATCTTGCTCTGAACTGGTACAATAAAGGATATTTGGAATTTCAACTTGGTAAAAATGAAGAAGCTGTTAAATCTTACGATGAAGCTATAAAAATCAATTCAAATTATTATAAAGCTTATTACAGCCGTGGTATCGTTTTATCGGAACTCGGCAAACATGAACAATCTCTCCAATCTTATATTGAGGCTTTGAAAATTTACCCTGATTTTGACAGTGCTTGTGTAAATAAGGGAATTGAATTATCCGGATTAGGAAAATATAATGAAGCATTGGTGTCTTATGATAAAGCTCTCTCAATTAATCCTAAATTTGTTTTTGCATACTATAACAAGGGTTTACTACTGACTGTTATGAATAAATTTGACGATGCTCTTGCTTGTTATTATAAAGCTGTCGAATATAAACCTGATTATGAAATAGCATGGTATAATATGGGGAGTTTGTTATCAAATCTCGGCAGGTATGACGAAGCATTATTTGCCCAGGATAAAGCATTGGCTCTTAATCCCAATAAGGAAGATAACTGGATTAATAAAGGTGTGGCATTATCGAATAAGGGTAATTATAATGATGCAATTAATTGCTTTCTGAAAGCGAAGGAATTAAATCCGAAAAATGACAAAACTTGGTACAATCTCGGTAATACTTACATGAGCCTGAAAAAGTCGGATAAAGCTTTTGAAGCATACAAAAAAGCAATTTCACTTAATCCGATTAATGATAACGCATGGAATAATCTCGGAACTTTAAATCTTGCTCTCGGAAAGAATGATGAAGCATTTAGTAATTATAAAAAGGCAACGGAACTGAATCCGAATAATAAGAGTGCATGGTATAACTGTGCAATAGGCTATTTCAAATTGGAAAAGTATAATGATGCTCTTGCCTGTTTTGATAAAGTGCTGGTAATTAAACCAAACGATGCAGGAGCATATTATGTCCGGGCTTGCATATATTCATTACAAAAAAACAAAACGAAAGCATTAGCTTCATTGGAAAAAGCATTTGAACTTGCACCACAATATATAGAAAGAGCAAGGACTGATAAATATCTTGATAATATCAGGAATGAAGGGAAATTTAAGAAATTGGTGGAGTGAAATATTTAATGATTAATTTGAAAAACAAAGAAGTAGCCGTTGAAGTGATGTTTTAGTTTAAAAATTTTGAATTGTTGTCTTTCTTTCTTGTTGAAAACAAAATTAAATTTTGATAGTATATTATCTTCATCATCTTTACTTTCACAGGGTATAATAAAATTCAATGTATCATCTTCAATTTCTGGATAATTTTTTGAATTTAATATGTTGCCTTCTGCTTTAACTTCAGTCATTATTCTGAATCTAAGTTTAACAGAGGCTTTGTCAACATTCCTAACCTTACTGAAATTTTCCTGCTCCGAAAATATCTTATGAAATAGGTTTCTTATTTCAGGTGCAATTTTGTTGTCTGATTCTTTAAGGTTGTCATCTAAAACTTGCATAAAAGATTCACTTATTAATTCTTCTTTTCTAATTGTTTCAAAAAATGCTCCACTGACAAGACAAACCTTTGTGTGATTTGCCTTCCTTCCTCTGATTAAATAAAATACATCTCTTTGAGGTAATGAATAGATATTATTTCCAGCGTCCTCCATCTGCTTGAAAATTGAGTTATTCTCGCTTGTTATTATTTTTGAAATCTGTTTAGATTTTGAAGGGATAGTAGAATTAAATGAAGATACAGAATATGATATACTATCTTTTAATTCAATAAGTTCGCCACCTGTGAAAACAGTCTTATCCTTATTAAGTCTGATTGCCATATCAGGAAATTTACCAACACTTATACTTGCCAGCATACCTAATTCGAAAGGAAATCCATCAAGCTTTTTGATTTTCAAAAAAGAAGTTTTATTCGTTACTAACGATTTGAAAAAATGATAAATTGAATACATACCTAATTTTCAAATAATGTTTTAATTTTTTGTTTTCTTTTTATTATCGGAATTTCACTACCAATATCCCAAATTTCATTTAGATTTTCAGTGTTCAAATAATCTTTATAAAATTTTCGAATATTGTCTGATTCCCTTATATTATTAATTCTATCATTTATACATTTTACATTTTCAGGGTCAATTTCTATACCGATTGAATTTCTTTGTAATTGTTCAGCTACAACTAATGTCGTTCCTGTTCCGGCAAAAGGGTCAAGAACCATATCTCCAATTTTGGTTGATGATAAGATAACTCTCAATAATAAGGATAAGGGGGATTGCTGCTTGTGAAATCTGTCTCCTTTTTCTGTTCTTAATGCTTCATCTCCTGCAAAATAACCTGAAGTAAGCTCACGAATATCATCCCAAACATCAGTTACAAAAATGCCATTTTCATAACCATTTTTGTAGTTTGGCGGCAAAGGCGGTGAGATTCGCAATTTGTTAAATACTCTGGCTTTTTCACCTTTTGTTGCAAATGCTATAACTTGGTAATGTTTCCCAAATTTATTTGTACATGGCACTGCCGAAGTTTTCTTTTTCCAAATAATCAGATTGTGAAGTGTCCATCCTGTTTCTCGTAAGCATCGCAAAATATTTTCGGTATTTTTTTCTCTCTGCATAAAATATATAGCACCACCTTTTGATGTTCGATTATAAACCTCTCTACAAACATCATTCATCATTTTCCAATAATCTTTTTCGGATAAATTATCATCATGAAATTTATATTCTTTATTTTGATTGAATGGGGGGTCAAGAAAAGTAAGGTCAATGCTTTTCTTTTGGTCGGAAAGAATTTCCAAACAATTACCAGCATATATCTTACAATTCGACATTTGCCCATTCTCCCTGGCTTCTGTCCTCGTCTAATTTATTTTCTAAATAATTTAAAAATGAATCGCTGGTTACTAATGATTTTGCAATTCTATTAAATTTCTTCATTTCTTTCTTTGTTACTTCCCAGGCAAAAGAATCTTCATATTTTCCGTTTTCATTATCTAATTCTTTATCACTTAATAATTGCCCCAATACAGTATTCAAATTATTAATTCCTGAATACTTCTTAGATTTTTTGCAGATAGCTCTCAATGTCCAAAAGCACACCTCATCATCAAATGTTTCATTGATGATTTTATAATTATATTTATTTCCTTTTATTAAAGTCTCTTCTGTTTCCATTTATACAGATTTAGAAAGATTCTTATTATTTAAACAGAAATATTATTTCATTTGCAAAAATAATAAAGTTCGATGTCATATCATTGATGATATGACAATAGATTTGATTTTAATGAAATGTCAATATCTTCTTCTCGGACCTCTTCTGTCATCACCGCGACGGTCATCCCTCCTATTTCCGTCCGGACGCCTGCCTCGTGAGGAGTCCCTACGTTTGTAATCATCCTCTTCTTCGGGCATTCCTTCCGGTCTTGGTAACAATGCTTTGCGGCTTAAACGGAATTTTCCGTCAGGAGTAACTTCGAGTAATTTTACTTCGATTTTATCGCCAACTTTCATTACTTCACTGATGTTTATTGTTCTTTCATGGGCTATTTGTGATATGTGGAGTAGTCCCTGCTTTTTGGGAATAAATTCAATGAATGCACCCATACCTTCACGTATTTCAACTACGGTGCCTGTATAAACTTCGCCTTCTTCGGGCTTTTTGATAATGCTTTCAATCATTTTTCTTGCATCATCGCTTGACTGGCCTGATGTAGCGGCTATTGTTATGATACCATCATCATTAATGTCAATTTCTGCTCCTGTTTCCTTAACTATGCTTCTGATAGTTTCTCCGCCACTGCCGATAACAGCACCGATAGATTCGGTGGGTATTTGCATCATTGTGAATCGCGGAGCAAAAGGTGAAAGGTCTTCCCTTGGTTCTGATAATACTTCGTTCATTTTAGAAAGTATATGAAGCCTTCCCTGCTTGGCTTGTTCAAGTGCTTTAGCCATAATTTCGAGAGGCAAGCCTTCGATTTTTATATCCATCTGACATGCTGTAATTCCATCTGCTGTTCCTGTAACTTTGAAGTCCATGTCACCTAGAAAATCTTCATCGCCGAGTATATCGCTCAATATTGCAATTTTGTCTTCTTCCTTAATCAATCCCATAGCAATTCCAGCAACAGCTTTTTTCATTGGCACTCCGGCATCAAAAAGCGACAAACTGCCGGCACAAACCGATGCCATTGAAGATGAGCCGTTAGACTCGAGAATTTCAGATATAACGCGTATTGCATAAGGAAAATCTTCCTTTTCGGGAAGCATGATTTCTAAAGCTCTTTGGGCAAGATGTCCGTGTCCGATTTCTCTTCTTCCTACTCCCATTCTGCCTGTTTCACCAGTGCAAAATGGAGGAAAGTTATAATGAAGTAAAAACCTGTTTGTGTAAGTTGGTAACAAACCGTCAATCATCTGTTCGTCACGTTTAGTTCCGAGAGTTACCATTCCGAGACTCTGAGTTTCGCCTCTGGTGAACAGAGCCGAACCGTGGACGCGAGGTAGAATTCCAACTTCACATGAAATGGGGCGGATATCGGTAGTTGTTCTGCCGTCAAGCCTTTTGCCATCATCTAAAATCATTTTTCTCATTTCCTGCTTTTCGAGTTTGGAAAGAACTTCTTCTGCATATAATGAAAAGTCAAAATCTTTGTATTCTTCTTTTTCTGCAAATGCTTCTGTTAATTTTTCGATTGCAATATCTTTGAGTTTTTTTCTGGACTCACTTCTTTCACTCTTAGTAGTTACGGTGTGAACATATTTCACAAGTTCATCCGATACTACATTTTTAACAGTATCAATTATCCCGGATGGAATTTCTTTTTCAATAAATTCTCTTTTAGTAACCTTTACTTTAGCTACAAGTTGTCTCTGCAAATCATTTAATTGTCTTATTTTCTCGTGAGCAAATTCGAGTGTTTTAAGAAAATCTTCTTCGGAAATTTCATGACTTTCACCTTCTACCATAACGATAGATGTATCGGTACCGGCAATTGTCATGTCAATGTCTGATTGCTCGATAGGTGTTAATGATGGATTAATAATGAATTCACCGTTTACCCTGCCAACCTTAACTTCGGAGACAGGCCCATTAAATGGGATATCAGAAATCATTAATGCCGCAGAAGCTCCAATAGCACCCAAAGTAAAAGGGGGGACATCGGATTCAAAAGAAACAACATTTGCAATGACCTGAGTATCAAATCTCCATGATTTTGGGAACATGGGCCTGATAGGGCGGTCAATCAAACGTGAGCATAGGACTTCGTGGTCGCTGGGCCTTGTTTCTCTTTTGAGGAAACCGCCCGGGAATTTACCTGCGGCAGATGCCTTTTCCCTGTATTCTACCTGCAAAGGCATGTAATCAACATCCTTTTTTTCTTCGGTTTCAGCAACCACAGTTACTAAAACCATAGAATCGCCACAGCTAACCATAACCGAGCCGCCTGCGAATTTTGCGAATCTTCCGGTTTCCAATGAATAGGTTTTTCCGGCAAATTCAATACTTGCTACTTCTTTTGACATAATATTTCTTCTGAATAATTGTAAAGTAATTTTCTTTTGATAAGCAAATCCGATGAGATTTAAACAGCAGGTGCATCCTAAACATTAATGGCGGTAAAAATTTACTGCCAATAATTTATTTTCTAAGTGCTAATGACTTCAGAACGTCCCTATACCTGTTAATATCCTTTTTTGCTAAAAAATCTAATAATTTCCTTCTTTTGCTAACAAGCTTAATTAAGCCTCTGCGGCTTGAATTGTCTTTTTTATGGCCGTCAAGGTGGTGAGTCAGGTCATTAATTCTCGCCGTGAGTAAGGCAACCTGTACTTCTGACCTTCCGGTGTCAGCTGATTTGACTCCGAACTTGTTAATTAATTCTGATTTATGTTCTTTTGTTATCATTTATAAACTCCAAAATTTCAAGACTTCAAAATTACGAATAATACTTTTAATATTAAAACTTTTTTATTAATTCCCTGCAATGCAGCTCATCAGATTTGATTTGGTTGATCAGTTCACCAACCGTTTTGAACTTTAATTCATCCCTGACAAATTTTAGAAATGATACTGATAAATTCAAGTTATATAAATCCAAATTCAAATCAAAATAATTAACTTCAAGAAAAATCCGGTTATTATTTGAGAATGTAGGCCTTGTTCCGAGGTTTGCCATGCCGTTATAAGTTTTGCCGTTTATTTCAGAAGAGACGAAATATACACCAACACCGGGCAATTGTTTGTTAATATTTTCAACCCTGATATTTGCGGTTGGGTAGCCAAGTGTTCTGCCCCTTCCTTCACCCTTATCAACAATTCCGTTAATTAAATAGCTATAACCCAGCATTTTATTGGCTGTGTCGAGTTCTTTGTTCATCAATGCCGTCCTGATTTTGGTGCTTGAGATTGTTGTATCATTTTCGATAAAAGCATCAATTTTTTCAACCTCAAAATTTAAGGTCGCTCCTAATTGATTTAATAAATCTGTATTTCCCTCCCTGTTTTTGCCGAACATGTGGTCATGGCCAATCAGGATTTTTTTCATAGAAAATTTTTCAACCAGATAATCTTTAATAAAAACTTCGGGAGGAGTCTGCGAAAATTCATAATTAAAAGGAATAATAAATAAATTTTCAATTCCGAATTTTTCGAATATGATTATTCTCTCTTCAATTGTAGTAAGGAGTTTTATCGGATTTCTGTCAGGTTTATTCAATACGAGTTGAGGATGAGGTTCTATTGTTAAAACTATCGGAATTAGGTTGTCTTTTTTTCCGATTTCAAGTAAACGCTTTAGGATAATCTGATGTCCTTTATGAACTCCGTCGAATGTTCCGACAGTTAAAACTGTTCCCTGAGCAAATTTTAAATCATTGTAATTCTTGTAAACTTTTATCATTACTTATTAAACAATTTTCATTAAATAAATTATTTATTTCATTTATTGTCAGCGAATCTTCAACTTTAAAATCACCAATGGCTGTTCTTCTTAGTTCGTATAAATAAGCCCCACATCCGAGTTTTTCACCTATATCTCTTGCTATTGCTCTTATATAAGTTCCAGCCGAACAGACAATATTGAAAGATATAAACGGAATTTGAATGCTTTTTATTTGAATGTCTCTGATTTCAACTTGCTTAGGCTCAAGTTTGATTTGTTTATCCTTACGGGCAAATTTATAAGCGGGGACACCTTTTATCTTCTTAGCTGAATATTGGGGAGGTTCCTGATATGAAACACCTTTAAAAGATAGGATAGTATTAGTAATTTCATTTTCATTTATATTATATATTGGCTTTTCATCATATTCTTCGGTTTCTCCATCATAAGATTTCGTTGTAATACCAATTTTGATTTGAGCGGAATAAGATTTGAAATCATCCTTATAATTGGAAATTTGCTTTGTTGCTTTACCGAGGCATACTATTAATAATCCTGTAGCCGAAGGGTCGAGTGTGCCTGTATGCCCGATTTTTCGGATTTTTGTTATTCGCCTTAATTTTGCAACTACGTCAAAAGATGTCCAGTTCTTTTCTTTATCTATCAATACAGATGCACCCGTTGTTTCAGCTTCAGAGAACCATTGAGCAATTCTGTCAATGGAATTTCGGGTAAGAAGAAACATAAAATTTAAGACAGATTTATATTAATGTTAAAAATTCAGCAAACTTTTCTCTTTATAATCATCAAGATTGATTTTGATTTCTTTTGAGTCCTGCTGTACTGAATCAAGCAATGACTGAATATGCTGCATCTGTTCAAAGGTATCGTCAATAAAAAACTTTAGTTCAGGAGTGTATCTAAGCCTGATTTTTGTACCTATGAATTTTCTGAGCATACCCTTTTTATCATCAATGATTGGGAGAAATTGCGAAGGAGTAAGTTTTCCTCCGAATACATTAATATAAATTTTCGCTATTTGTAAATCAGAAGTCAATTTTACTGATGTGACAGACACAAATCCTGCAGAGTGTTCCGATGCAAGTTTTGTTAATGGTTCCGATATAGCTCTTTTAATAACACTACCAACTTTTTCTGCACGTACCGACATAATAATTTGTTCTCAGTTCTCGAATATATAACTCAAATAATTAATAAATAGATTCTTAATTTAATGTTCTTTTTATTTCTAATAACTTATAAGCCTGAATAGTATCACCTTCTTCAAAATCCTGAAATCCATCTAAGGTAATTCCACATTCATATCCGGATTCAACATCCTTAACATCATCTTTATTTCTTTTAAGAGAATGGATGGTTCCATTATAAACAGGAAGTCCTTCTCTTAATATTCTAACCCTGTCATTTCTGTTGATTTTTCCATCCTGAACATAACATCCGGCAATTTGACCGAGTTTGCTTATTTTAAAAACTTTTCTTATTTCGATTGTAGCACTGATTTCTTCCCGAAGTTCGGGTGCTAACATTCCTTCCAATGCCAATTTTACTTCATCAATTGCATCATAAATAATACTATACAACCTTATGTCAATACCATCTTTTTCTGCTAACTTTCTTGCCTTAGCAGTCGGTGACACCTGGAAACCTATTACAACGGCATTTGAGGCAACCGCAAGCATAACATCAGATTCGGTAATTGAGCCAACCCCTTTATGTAATATGCTGATTCTCACTTCATCATGGGATAATCTCAGCAATGAATCACTCAATGCTTCTACTGAACCGCCAACATCACCTTTGATAATCAAATGTAAATCTTTTACACCGCCGAGTTTTATTTCTTTGGAGATATCGTCCAAAGTAACGTGACGCACCTGCCTCAGTGATTGCTCCCGTTTCAATTGGTGCCTGTCATTTGCTATTGCCCTCGCTTCGATGTCGGAATCAACAACAGCTAATATATCACCTGCTTCGGGGAGTCCGTCGAATCCTATGACTCTGACAGGCATAGATGGATCGGCTTCTTCGACCCTGCGGCTGCGCTCGTCAAACATTGCCCTAACCCTTCCGGAACTGACTCCTGCAACGAAAGCATCTCCTATTTTCAATTTTCCTTTTTGCACAACTACTGTAGCAACCGTACCGAAACCCTTATCCATGTTTGCCTCTATAAGGGCACATCTTGCTTTCCTTTTGTAGTTTGCTTTAAGTTCGAGAAGTTCAGCTTCTAATAAAATCTTTTCCAAAAGCTGTTCGACATTTTTTCCTGTTTTAGCAGAAATTTCAACGCATTGATGTTTGCCGCCCCATTCTTCGACTAAAATATTATAGTCGGTGAGCTGTTGTTTAATTCTTTCGGCTTTTGCTTCCGGTTTGTCAATTTTATTTATTGCAACAATAATCTTTACGTTCGCCGCTTGGGCATGGCTAATTGCTTCGATGGTCTGAGGCATAACACTATCGTCGGCAGCTATAACAAGAACGACAATATCAGTAACCTGAGCACCTCTTGCCCTCATGGCAGTAAATGCTTCATGGCCGGGAGTATCCAGAAATGTAATGTATTTCCCATCAGGCATAACAACTCTATACGCACCGATATGCTGGGTAATGCCGCCGGCTTCTCCTGCAACAACGTTCGAGTTTCTTATAAAATCCAATAGGGATGTTTTCCCGTGGTCAACATGGCCCATAACAGTAACAATCGGAGAACGTGGTTCTAAATCTTCTTCTTTATCATCATCTTCGAATTCCTGCATTATTTGAAGGGCTTTCTCGTCGAGGAATTCGACACTGTATTCGTAATCGTCTAAAATCAGAGTAATTGTGTCTTTATCCAAACGTTGATTAATGCTTACCATTAATCCAAGTTCCATACATTTGACTATAATTTCACTTGCAGGTACTCCAATGAGGTTAGCCAAATCACTGGTAGTAACGAATTCAGAAAGCTGTATTGTTTTTCCTTCAAGCTCCCTGGCTTCGATTTTTCTTTGTTCCTCTGCTTCTCTTTCAGCTTTCCGCCTATGTCTCATTTTCGAACGCTGGCTCACGGTTGAGGATTCTTCCATACCGGCGAGTGTTTGCTTGATAGCTTTGTCTATATCGTCATCTGTAATAAGGTCTCTGACTGAAATTTTTCTTTTTTTCCTTTTATCGGGTACTTTGGCTTTTTCAATAACACGTTCTTTTAATTTGCCTTTTACTTTTTTTCTTGATTTGAGGAATTTTCCTTTAGCTAAAATGTCAATCTCATCATCATCATCGAACCTTTTTCCTTTTCTTTCTTTTCTGTCCTTCAATGCTTCCAGTTTGTCCTTGTCAAGTTCGATTTTTCCAACAATTGTCAGTCCACGCAGCTTTGGAGCAACTCCAGGTTCAATTTGCACCTGGGCAATTTTTTTCCTTCTTCTTTTTTTCTTTCCTCTAGGCCTTTCAGTTGTTACAGCCTCATCAACGGGAGGTACTTCATCTTTAAATTCAATTTTTTCCTGAACCTCTTTTATGGTTTCTACAGAAATTACTTCTTCTATTTCAACTTTAATAATATCAATTTTATCTTTAACTTTTTCTTTAGGAATTTCAACTTCCTTTTTATCTATTATAACAGACTTTTTTGGTTTTTCTTCTAATTGAATTTGAGGTGTAATCTCTTTTTTTGTCTCGGATGGTTTTTTCTTTGACGGTCTTTTCTTGCTTTTAAATCCGATTGCTTCGAGGTCAATTTTGTCTAATATATGAAGTTTTTTTGTTTCAGGGACACTGATTTTTTCTGATTCGGTTACTTTTTCTTTATCAACTTTTGCTTTCACTTGTTCCGATTCAACTTTCACCTCGACAGGCTTTGGTTTTTCCGGTTCTTTTTCTTTGACTAATGTTTTAGGAATTTCTTTAGTTTTTACAGTAGTATCATCTGTTTTAAAAGCATGTTCGGTAGAGGATTTTCGGATTTGTTTATGTTTTTCAATTTTTTCGCGTTGTTTTTCAGCGGTAAGCATCTCTTTTTTGAACTTATCGTGAACAATTTCAATCATTTCTTCTGTCAAAGTAGCAGTAGGTTTGTTTTCAATAGAAAAGCCCTTCGATTGTAAGAATTCAACGATTGCGTCTTTACCAATATTAATTTCGGTAGCAATTCTGAATAGTTTTATGCTTTTACCAGCCGTCATACACTCCTTTTTGTCTTTTATCCTGCTTCAATAATGAAATATTATAGTCTTGTTATAAATAATTATGCTTCTTCGGTTGCTTCCGGAATATCATCTTGTCCGGTTTCTTCATTCTTAAGTTTTACCTTTTTAGGCTTCGATGATTTAGTTTTCAGGTTTTTAATTTTTTCTATCATATCATCGGTTTCGGGTTCATCAAATTCACCAAGTAAAATTGAGCGAATCTCAAGTAAGACTTTTTTAGTCATGCCTTTAATTTTCAATAATACCTCCGGTTCGGTTTCAAGCAGCCCTCTTGCAGTTTCAATTCCGTTATCAATAAGATTTTTAAAAAGTTCAGAACCAATCTCCTCTTCAAATTCTGAGAGGTCAATGTCTTCACCGGTTTCATTGATTAAAGTTATGGAATAACCTGTGAGTTTAGATGCCAATCTGACATTCTGCCCATTCTTGCCGATTGCAAGAGATACCTGGTCATCGGGAACAACAACTGTAGCACTTCTTATTTCGGGCTGTATGTTGACATCTTTGACCTTTGCAGGTAAAAGTGCTTTGGCTATGAATTCCGCATCATCATCCGAATATTCAATTAAGTCTATGTTTTCATTATTCAACTCACGGACGATTGAATGAATCCTGATACCCTTCATACCAACACATGCACCAACCGGGTCAACCCTGTCATCGAAAGATACAACAGCAACTTTTGACCTTTCTCCCGGGTCCCTGGCAATTGATTTAATTTGTATAATTCCATCGTAAATTTCGGGTATTTCTATTTCAAATAACCTTGCAAGAAAATCATCGGATGCCCTCGATAAAATTACTTCGGGCAATCCGGAAATCCCGCTTCGCCGCACTTCTTTAACAATTGCTTTTATTGTTTGATTCTTTTTGAATCTGTAAGGCTCGTTTGGTATTTGCTCTTCTCTTGGCAGAATAGTTTCCACTTTGTTATGCAATACGAGGATACTGTTCCGCCTGATTTGATATAATTCACCGATAATAATTTCACCGACTTTAGTATTATATTCATTATAAATATTATCTTTTTCGACTTCTCGAATTTTTTGATTGAGATTTTGCGAAGCCAAAGAGATTAATCTTCTTCCAAAACTTGTGTTAATGTTATCAAGTGTGATTTCTTCGATAAATTCCTCTCCAACCTCATATTTCTCCTCACCGCGTTCATTTGCTTCCTCGAGGGAAATTTCAAGTGAAGGATTTTCGACATTTTCAACAATGGTTCTCATCAGGTAAATTTCAATATCACCCTTATCCATGTTCACAATAATCTCGAAGTTGGATTCGTTGCTGTATTTCTTTTTGACAAGCAAAGACAATGTCTCCTCGACAATGCCCTGGAGCAAGTCCCTGTCAATGTTTTTTTCCTTTGCCATTTCGGCAAAAGCATCAATAATAAGCTTTTTATCTGCTTTGAATTTAGCTTTTCTTTGTGCCATTGCTAAACTTAAATAACTTATACAAATTTGTTTTTCAATTTAAATAAGAAACAAAAAATGGGCATACAGCCCATTGATTGAATACAAATTTACAAAGTTTTTCTTTATAACAAAAAGAAAAATATGAGTTTATCGTATTTTTAAATATTTTTGCCAAACTTTAAATGTCAATTTAAATCATTTATAATAGGATTTATTATGTCATACAATGCAGTTGATTATTTTAATATAGAAGAACTTCTATCGGAAGAGGAAAGGCTGATTATGTATTCAGTCAGGGAATTTGTCGAAAATGAAGTAATACCGATTATCGGAGAACATTATCTGAATGCTACTTTTCCAATGGAATTAATTCCGAAAATGTCCGAACTCGGATTGCTCGGAATAACACTTCCTACCGGGTACGGGGGAGCCGGTGCTAACTATACAAGCTATGGACTGGCTATGATGGAACTCGAAAGAGGGGATTCAGCAATACGTTCATTTGCTTCGGTTCAAAACTCGCTTGTCATCTATCCTATTTTAAATTATTGTTCAGAGGAGCAAAAGAAAAAATGGCTGCCAAAGCTTGCAAGCGGCGAAGCTATAGGTTGTTTTGGTTTGACTGAACCTGACTATGGTTCAAATCCTTCAGGGATGCTGACCAATGCAAAAAAAATAGATGGGGGCTACCTTTTGAATGGTGCAAAGATGTGGATTACTAATGGTACTTTAGCCGATGTTGCCGTTGTATGGGCTAAGCTTGACGGAGTGATTCAGGGGTTTCTTGTGGAAAAGGGAACAAAAGGATTTTCTGCACCCGAAATGAAAGGAAAATTATCACTCAGGGCTTCGGTTACTTCTGAATTGATATTTGAAGACTGTGAAATTCCTGAAGATAATTTAATTGACATCAAGGGATTGAAAGGTCCTTTGAGCTGTCTGACTCAGGCAAGATATGGAATTTCATGGGGTGCAATCGGTGCCGCAATGGCTGTTTATGATTCTTCTGTTCAATATGCTAAATCGAGGATTCAATTCGGAAAGCCGATTGCATCCTTTCAGCTTGTTCAGGAAAAACTGGTATGGATGCTTAATGAAATAACAAAAGCACAACTCATTGCATATAGGCTTGGCAGGTTGAAGGATGAGGGCAAAGACAGATTCCAGCAGACATCATTAGCTAAAAGAAATAATGTTGATATGGCTTTGACTTCCTGCAGGGTAGCCCGCGAGATTCATGGAGCTAATGGAATACTTTACGAGTATCACATAATGAGGCATGCTGCTAATCTTGAATCAGTCAAAACTTATGAAGGCACGGATGATATCCATACATTGATTTTAGGTGAAGACATAACGGGTATTCCTGCTTTTGAATAATAAAATCCACAATCGTGGTTCAGAATCTTTTTCCAAGACTAACTGATAAAAACAAGCCCCCAAAATCTTTGATTGGGAGGTCTCTTATACTTTCAAGTCCGTTCCCTCCGAATGGGATATAATAGTATCTGGCATTTATTGTAAAAAGAGATGTACCGGTTCCTACGTCTGCACCTATACCTAAGAAAGTACTGAAGCGTGTGTAGTATTCAGCATAAGAGAATGCACTAAAAAATTCTCTGGCGTATGGGGTCGAAAGAATAAATGTAGGCCCCAGTCCTCCATACACGAATAATTTTAACGATTCCGAAATCACATCTGTCAGAACATATTGCTGAATTCCTGCTGTTAGAGGGAACATAAAAAGCCGGTTTTTTTTGTTTGGGACAAAGGTATTCCCGTATTGGTCAACATATTCCAACTCATCAGTATTTCTTGCACCGGAAATATATAAACTTGCAAATGCGTATAAATCTTTTGTGATACTATACTGGTAGAAAGAACCTGCACCAAATCCGCTTTTTGAGAATATTAAGTCAACTCCCCAAGCTTCATTTTGAGCAGGTTTTTTTGAAGCAGGAGTTACTAATGACCTTGGGGATTCGTATATAAACACCGTATCCGGGTTAAAAGACTTAACTTCTTCACCCTTCACTTGGCATAAGCTAATACTTGAAGCACTTACTAATAATATAAATATTGCCGAAATTATGATAATCATAGATTTTATATCAACATAACTCATAATTTTTTCTTTTTAAATTAAAACATAAATAAACAGATTGTTATGCAATCTTACAAAAAGTAAATTGTTAATATTCATAACGTATTTGCACAATCAAAAATTGTATTACAAATTTATTTTGTAATTTTGAATATTAATCGGATGCAAAATATTGAATGGTTTAATAAAACCAAATAAAATTTAATTGAGATGCTTGATGAGGCTTGACAGCTTACTTAATAAAATTAATAATATTTTACCGCAGGATTCAGGGATTGAAGGCGACAGGCTTGGTTTACAAATTCAATCGGGCAGGGATAATGTTTCAAATATTTTAATAACGATGGAAGTTGATAAGAATGTTATAATAGAAGCAATTAAATTAAAATGCGATTGCATTATCACTTTCCACCCCCTGATTTATAATCCTATGTTAAAAATTCATGATAATGACCGGGTCGGTTATTTAACCTCGGAACTTATTAAAAACTCGATAGCATTAATATCAATCCATACTAATTTTGATGTTTTCATTGAAGGAACCTCCAAAATTTTTGCCGATAAGCTCGGTTTTAAATTCGAGGAATTCCTCATCAAAAGCAAATTTTACGATGAACGGGGAATGGGAGTAATAGCCTCGGTCAGCAAACCGATTGGTATTAATCTGCTCCTGAAAAGAATCCATACTTTATGCAATTCACCAATAAAACATTCGTCTTATAAGAATAATAAAAAAATCGAGAGAATAGCAATTGTCGGTGGGAGTGGCTCCGGTTTCATCAATGAGGCATTAGTTAGTGGTGTTGATGCTTTTATTACGGCTGACATTTCATATCATCATTTCCACCAGGTAAATGATAAGCTCATACTAATTGACCCCGGTCATTATGAAATGGAACAGTTTGTTCCGATTGGTATGTCAAAATTGTTCAGGAGATATGTTCATGAAGAAAAGAAACTGAAGATAAGAGTTTCATCGGTTTTAACAAACCCTGTTCGATATTTTCCAAATAGTAACATTTATTACTACAAACAGAAAAAATATTTAATCAATAGTAACAAAACAATGGTGCATAATTAATGAATTCACAGATTTACAAACTCGCTTTGCTTTCAAAAATAGACGATGAACTCGACGTCAGAAAAGAGGAATTTGGCGACCTTCCGGAGAAATTAAAAAACATTAAAATAAAATTTGAAGATGCAAAGAAAAGATTAGAGGAATCAGAACAAATATTGTCTGATAATAAAAAGTTTGCTGCAAATGCAAAAGTTAAATTAAAAGCTCTCAAGGACAAAGAGGATAAACTTTCGAAACAACAATTCCTCGTTCGTAATAATAAAGAGTTCGATGCGATTACCAAAGAAATAGAAAATAGCAGAGACGAGTATAGTAAGCTTTCAACCGAACTCAGGACTACCGGCATAAAAGAGGAAAATCTGATTACTAAAATTGACGAACAAAAGCAGGAAGTAAAAAATGCCGAGTCCGAATACGAGGTTGCGAATGAGGAATTCAACACAATAACAAACGACCAGGATGAGGACGTAAAACGTCTTGTTAAAAAACGTAAAGATACCCTTAAAAAAATCAACAAGGAATTTATAAAGGAATACAACAGGATTCGCGACCATACTCGTGACGCTACCGTAAGAATTAAGAGGAACAGTTGTTCCGGATGTTTTAGTGCTATACCACCTCAAAAAATTGTTGAAATCAGAAACGACCTCGATTTGATTTTTACATGTGAAAATTGCGGCAGAATACTTTATCCTGAAGATATCATAATCGGTGATGATGAGATTTTCGGATAAAAATGATTTTACGGTAAGATTTATTTAAATATATATTTTTCTTAAATTTGAACTATTAATATAGAATTGTTCTTTAGAAAGTTATAAATGGGGGAAAGCGGGCAGTTGCGTCCAGATTTATCGGGATGAGGAAAGTCCGAACTCCACAGAACAATGCACTTCGTAACGCGAAGGCAGCGAATCCTTCGGGGCAAGCTGACGGATAGTGCAACAGAAAGCAAACAGCCAATCCCGGCATATATCTAAAGATATATTCCGGGAGGCAATGGTGAAAAGGCGGGGTAAGAGCCCACCAGCGATACGGGTAACCGTACCGGCTATGTAAACCCTGCATGGAGCAAAGCCAAATATGAATGCGGATTCCGGGAAACCGGGATGAAGGGTTGTTCGCTCAATATTGTTTTTCAAACCGTATTCGGGTAGGCTGCAAGAAAGTAATGGCAACATTGCTTCAAGATTAATGACTGCCTCGATGTTTTTCTTAATTGCATGGCATCAAGACAAAATTCGGCTTACAGCTTTCTTCCTTAAATTATTTTTTGTTTTATTTATTATCGGGAATATTTGTGAAATTACCTGAAGACCCTTTCATACGTGAATTGCTCCCGGAATTTGTTGATACCTGGATACAGGACATTGGGACTCAATTTAATGCTTTGATAGAAGAAAAAAATTGGGAAGATTTATATAGGTTTGGACACACTCTTAAGGGTTCATGCTTACAGTTTGGCTTGGATAATATTGCGGCTCAGGGAATTGAATTGATGGGCTACGCTAAGGAACATGACCTGGACAATGCTGACAAAATGGGGGATATTTTTAGAAATTCTTTTATTGAAGTAAAAACGGAATTAGAAAATAACCCTGATTTTAAATAACTCTGATAAATGTCATTCTGGACTTGGTTCAGAATCCCAAGATTTTTCGCTCAAAGGTGTTAAAATGAAAAAATTAATCTTTCTTATTGTTGGTTTAATTATTGTTTCCGTCATATCTTCTTTCTCACAAGTTAGGATTGCTGTTTTCCCGTTTATGAATAAGGATGGGAACCTGAAACTTAATTTATGGTGCTACAAATTCCAGGACTCTTTGACAAAAGCATTAATCAATCGGGACCCCGAGGAAAAATTCTTCAGAATTGTTCCGTTTGATTCTGTCGAGAGTATTCTGGCTCAGCTTAATCTCGACCCGAATAACCCTCAATATCAATCTGATATGTGGAAAGCTGCCGACAGCATTCATGTTAAATGGGTAGTAACAGGCAACTTTATCATTAACGGAGGCAAATTTCTTATTGACGCTTATGCTTTTAATATGAAAACAAAACTGCCTAATTCAAAGTACCAGGCTAAGGATATTTTCAAGAAGGAAGAAAAAGTGATGGAGTGCATCGAAGAAATTGTTGATGCGATTGCTCCTCTGTTTATTCCGGTGAAATGATACCAATATTACTGTTATTATTATTGCAAAAATCCTTGTCAGGAGTTACTCCTGACAAGAAAGATATCATAATTATTTTTATGAGTTTATAAATTTCTCAAGAAAGCATTTCTTGTATTCTCTTTCTATTTTTACCAAATTGCATTTCTTGTTTTTTGAATTTTGATATATAATGAAAGAAAAGGGTTCTGCTAAATTGGCTTTAAGAATTGCTGTGAGATATATTTTTACAGTGCGTTCCTTTCATTTCATTACTGTAGTTTCAACAATTTCAATAATTGGTATCGTAGTCGGTGTAGCGGCTATTATTTGTGTTACATCTATTTTCAACGGATTTCGTGAATTTGCAGAAAAGCAGTTAATCGGCTTTGACCCTCACATTCGCATAACGGCAAATGAAGGTGCATGGCTTAATAACACTAACTCTCTCTTAAATAAAATTAGAAAAATTAAAGAAATAAAAGCTGTATCATCGGGATTGCAAGGCAGGATAATTGCATTAAAAAATAAAAGTATGAATGTTATTACACTTAATGCAGTTAAACAGGATGAGATTAACTCAGTTTCAGGTATCTCAAAAATGATTATTATAGGAAAGTTTGATATATCGGAAAATAATGAAATTCCGGGAATCGTGATTGGCTCAGGTTTGGCTGACAGATTAAAAGCATTAACAGGTGACACAATTTCACTTGTTTCTCCGAAGATGATTGAGTATTCGGTAAGAAGCTTTACCGAACCGGTTCAGGTTAGAACAAGGGTAACAGGTATTTTCCAGACCAATTCAAAAGAGTACGATGATTTTTTTGCATTTACTTCGTATGAAACTGGAGTTGAATTATTTAAACCACCTCCAGGCTCATCTTTAACTATTGACATTAAGCTAAAAGCACTATCTTACTTAGATAAAGTTAAAACTAAATTGAGAGAAATAATATCAAAAGATGCTTCAATACATACATGGTACGATTTACACAAGGAATTATATAATATAATGCAATTCGAAAGGTATGTTTCCTTTATCATTTTAAGTTTGATTATCATAATAGCCGCATTTAATGTACTGGCTTCTCTTTCGATGACAGTAGTTGAAAAAAGGGCTGACATCGGGACACTTAAAGCAATGGGAGCGACAAATAAATTAATTCGGAAAATCTATCTGATGGAAGGTATGATAATCGGAATAATCAGCACTTCTATTGGTACAATACTTGGACTTGGTTTATGCTTTGCCCAACTCAGGTATGGCTTATTCAGGCTGGATACGAGCAAGTTTATAATAGATTCAATACCGGTTTCAATTCATTCTTCCGATGTTATTCTTGTTTGCCTGCTGTCCCTCTTTTTATCAATAACCGCTGCAATTTACCCTGCCTGGAGAGCATCCACAACAATAATTACCGAAGCATTAAGAGAAGAATAGTATCAGTTTTCTTTTTTTCAATATTATCTTTTTCATTTCGTTAATGCAACTATTTTAAATGATAATACTAATA
>JAKAKE010000035.1 GCA_021824625.1 Bacteroidota bacterium
TCGCAACGCTCAAGGTCAGTGTTACAAGAAAAGTTCCGTAATAGTTCAGGTTGTTGCCTACAAATTGTTTCAAGCCAAGATTGACGACTGAGCCATACACAACCATAAGGTGGAAAATATAAATGAATAATGATTCCTGCCCGCAAACACGAAGGACATCACCGATTTTTCTATCCTTGTAATATTTTTCTAACAGATATAATAAAGAAAAGGTCAATACAGTTCCGCCAAGCCGGAAGAAAGTATGCTGGGGTGAACCCTGCCACCAATCAGAAACTCCCATGAATCCTTCGGTAATGTTGCGTGTTGCGAAAAGAATTGCGGCAACCGAAAAACCTGAAATTGCAACGATAATAGAAAACTTTTTCTTGTCTTCAACACTATAAAACAATGCTGTGAATGCGGCTCCCGCAAAGAAATATGCTGTCCATGGGAATAATGGAAATTTAGAAACAGGAGGTCCTGCAAAATAAGTTCCTAACCATGGGGGCATGAATGACATCGAATTCATTTGCCTTATTGTCGGTGAAATAAATATTATTATTACTGCAAGAGCAAGATATATAAAAGGTAAAAATTTGTTGTTCCGCACAACAAATAATAAAATTAAAGCAAATACAGATGCTACAACAATTGTTTGCAGAACATCGCATTGGAATAAACTTACTAATTCGTTTGGTGAATAACTCAATAGCCTTTGCAACGATAAATTAGGAATGTGAAGCCAATATCCCATAAGGAAAACAAAACCTAATCTCCTTAAATAAACCCACAAAGGTTTTCTGAAGGAACGGTAGTCTTCGGATTTTCTCATTGCCGCAAGCCAGAAGCCGCATCCGGCACAGAAAATAAATCCGACAGCAATAAACCCGTTTGAGATATTCAGCCATGTATAAAAAAATCCATGTTTTAAATAGTTGAACATATTAGCATCCACAACATGGGTTTCAATCATCCACAGAACGGCTAATCCACGCATTACATCAATAAATATCAAGCGATGCTTTTTTGGTAGAGCTATTTCTTCTGCCATAATTGTTAAATTTGTAAAATTGACTTGAAATAATTGTATTTCATTATTATTTTAATTGAACAAATATATGATTTTTTGAAAATGAACACAAATTTTTATTTGTGTATAAATATAAAGTAGTTTTACATGGAAGAAAACAAAGAAGATATACAGGAAGATAGTCAGAAAGCTGATGAACCCCAGGAAGATATGGGCTTTCTCGGACATCTTCAGGAACTAAGGAAAAGAGTAATCTGGGCAATGGTTGGTATAATTATAGGATGTTTCATTTCCGGGGTGTTCATTAATCAATTATTGGAATGGATACTTCTTCGGCCGGCGACATCAGTCCATATGAACCTGCAAAACCTAAGGCCCTTCGGACAGGCATTCTTATATTTCAAGGTAATATTTGTTGTTGGTATTATTTTAGCAATCCCATTCATACTTTATCAGTTATGGAAATTCATAGCCCCAGGCCTATACCTAAGGGAAAGAAAATGGGTAGGCAGAATAACATTTTTTACTTCTCTATGCTTTTTCATAGGTGTAGCCTTTGCCTATTTTGTAATGATACCGACAATGTTGAAATTCGCCGCCAATTTTGGCTCTTCGGACATTAAAAACATCATTGATATAAATGAATATTTCAGTTTTATATCGCTGATGATGCTTGCATCGGGATTGATATTTGAAATGCCCATGATTTCGTATGTATTATCCAGGGTTGGCATTTTATCACCAAAATTCCTTAGAAAATACAGGAGACATTCCATTGTAGTTATTCTTATTATTGCGGCAGTCCTGACACCAACCCCAGACCCAATTAATCAGATAATTTTTGCCATGCCTTTGTTTGTATTATATGAAATCAGCATATTTATATCTAAGTTAGCTGAGAAGCGATATACTACGGAACCAAAGACATAAAAAATTATTAATTTTATTTTTATACAAAATTGTATATTGCTTTTTATCTAATTGCATTATTAAATCAAAGAAATTGTAAATAAATGTTAGTCAAGGAAATTACCAAACCAATCGAAGTCCAGTTAAAGGAATTTAATGTATTTTTTAAGAAGATGATGAAGTCAGATGTATCGTTATTGAATCTGATAATCAGCTATCTTACACGAAAACGCGGAAAACAAATCAGGCCTGCTTTGGTTCTTCTTTCTGCAGAAGTATGCGGCGGAATATCAGAGAGGTCCTACATAGGAGCTTCGATGGCGGAATTGCTGCATACGGCGACTTTGATACATGATGATGTGGTTGATGAATCCAAGGAACGGCGCGGCATGGCGTCGGTCAATGCCATCTGGAATAATAAAATTGCAGTATTGATTGGTGATTATTTATTAGCAAAAGGCTTGCTTGCGGCAATTGATAATGGAGAATTCGAATTTTTGAAAGCAACTTCAAATGCTGTCCGAAGAATGAGCGAAGGTGAATTACTTCAAATTCAAAAAAGCAAGGATTATAATATTGACGAGACAACATATTTCAGAATAATAACTGATAAAACTGCATCTTTGATGGCGGCATGTTGTGAAATAGGGGCAATTAGTGCTACTGATAATCCTGAATATCATAAGGTTATGAAAGATTATGGGGAACTCGTAGGAACTGCATTTCAAATCCAGGATGACATTTTTGACTATGAAAGCCACAGCAGTACAATCGGCAAACCTGTCGGAAATGATTTAAAGGAAAAGAAAATCACATTGCCTCTTATACATTCTTTTTCAAAGGTTTCAAGAAAAAGCTCGAAAGAAATCCTGTCTATCATGAAGAAGAAAAAGATTAAAAAAGATGAAATAAGAAAAATCATCACATTTGTCCGTGATAACGGCGGGATTGATTATGCCAGAATTAAAGCAAAAGAATTTAGCTCAAGAGCTGTTGACATTTTAAAAATATTTGACGATTCTTATGCAAAGAAATCTTTACTAATTCTTTCTGAGTTTGTTATTGACAGAAACTTATAATTCATTTTTTTCCAAATAAATTATATTTATTATCGTATTTCAAAATTGAAATAATTATTATTTTCACTTACTTTTTGTAATTTGAAAATAAGTAAAGAAAATAAAAGGAGATGATTATGAGAAATTCAAATGAAATGATAATGCCCGAAAGCGAAATCGTAAAAGCACAGCAGGACTTTCTGTCAAAAGTATATGCATGGATGGTCGGCGGATTATTAATCACTTCACTAACTGCATGGTACATTTTCTCATCAGGATACTGGATGCAGATCGTATCAAACAGTATCCTATTTTACGAACTAATCATAGGAGAACTTGCACTTGTATTCATTTTATCGGCGAAAGTCCAAAGCATGACAACATTCCTTGCAGGGAGCTTGTTTATATTATATTCGGCTTTGAATGGGTTGACTTTATCAGTTATCTTAGCTGTTTACACTGCCGAATCTGTTCAGCAGGTATTTTTAATTTCAGCCGGTATGTTTGCAGGATTGAGTGTTTTTGGATTCGTTACAAAAAAGGACCTCTCAGGCTTGGGAAGATTTATGTTCATGGGATTGATTGGATTGTTGATTACCATGTTCATTAATATATTTATCGGAAGTTCAATGCTTGAATTTTTATTCTCTGTAGTTGGTGTAATTGTATTTGCAGGATTAACAGCTTATGATACACAAAAACTAAAAGAAATGTACATGGTTCAGTTTGAAGGAGGCGATGTTGCAACGAAAGCGTCAATAATCGGAGCATTAACCCTATATCTTGATTTTATAAATTTATTCCTGTTCCTGTTAAGGCTATTCGGCAACAGGAGATAATTTATTTGCATATAATTAATCGCTCAGGGCTTTGTCTTTGGGCGATTTTTTATTTTTTACGGGAAATAAATCATAGTTTTGCTATTAAATATTTTTTAATTAATTAATAGAATTAATGAATTATCTTTTTGCTTATGAAGCCGAAGAATTGCTGAATGACGGGAAGGTTCAGGAAGCTATTGAACTTTGTAAATCAGGATTAAAAGAATTTCCAAAATATACAATTGCATACTCGATACTTGCTAACGGTTATTATCTTATTCAGGACTATTACTCGGCTTACATGACTATAGAAGCCGCTCTCGACAGGTTCCCCGAAAATAAAGCACTACTGAATCTAAGAAATAAAGTCAGTGAACATTTAGAAAAATCCAACAGATATTTATCAGATGGTACGGACATACAAGCTTTTCAAACTGATACTACTATTTCGGATAAGGAAATAATTATAAATATTCTGCAAAATGAAGAAGTCGAGAAAACCTTTAATGATTTTAAATCAGAAAATATATGTTTATCAAACTTTTCAAATGATTCTTATGTTTCGGAGGATTTTGACAGAGTTTTATACAACCAAATAAATAATTTTGAGGATATAAGGGATATTATTGCTTCTTTCAAAGATGATGAGCCTGTGTTGGACGAAGTAGTGGATTACTATTCTCAGTTGGCAAGCAAAATTGGAGATGGCAAACTAAAAGCAAAACAAGAATTGACAAAACCTGCTGATTCAGATGAGGAGCCGTATATAGTCTCAGAAACGATGGCTCAGATATATGAGATACAGAAAGCATATTCAACGGCAATAAAAGTTTATGAAAAGCTATGCTATAAAAATCCTGAGAAAAAAGATAAATTTTTGGCAAAAATCAAAGAATTACAAAGTAAAGTGAAGTAATGGCAACAATTCTGACAATTGAAAGCAGCGGCTCGACGTGCGGTGTAGGACTGATTGTAGATGGGATTTATAAACAAGAATATTCCATTGAAGGCGGCAATATTCATGACCGGTTGTTAGCGGATTCTGTCAGAAAAATTATTTCGGAAAACGAATTACAATTAAAATCATCAATTGATGCTGTGGCTGTGTCAGCCGGTCCCGGCTCTTTCACAGGAATACGCATCGGAGCATGCGTAGCCAAGGGACTTTGTTATGGCAATGAGCCGAAGTTTATTGCCGTTCCAACTTTGAAAGCAATTGCCAAAGCTTTTATTGATATGAAAATCCAAATTAATAATGATTATATTAGACCCATTGTTGCTTCTGTTAATAACACTGCTTTTATCTCAAAGTTTGATAATAATTTGAATGAACAATCTGAAATTGAACTTATTGACCTGAAGAACCTTGCGGCAAAAATATCTAATAGTGATGTTTTATGCGGCAACATTGGGGAAATTTTCGAATTGCCCCATAATAATAATAAATCAATTAATTTTTATCCCGTCAATTTATCCCCGAAACATATTGCTATCCTTGCCAATGAGATGTACGGGCAAGGTTTGTTTACTAATCCCGAAGAGTTCAAGCCAATCTATGCTCAGGATTTTGTACCTAAAATTAAACTGCAAAAGATTAAATCAGTAGATAAAATAACCTAAGGTTCATAATAACTGATTTCACCAAAATTTTTCAACTCTTTATTTAAATATTTTAAATCTCCGGATGCTGCTATAACCATGTTTTTTGGCTGGAAATATTTCTTCTGCACTTCAAAAATATCATCAATTGTTAAAGATAATATTTTCTTGTATGCCTGTTCATAATAGTTGCTTTTCAATTTGAACAAGTCAATTATACCGAGCAAAGACATGACCTGCCGGCTGGATTCGGTATTTCTGAGAAAAGTTCCAAGTGAATATTGTATTGCTCTATTAAATTCCTGCTTGTCAACTTTATGCGAAGAAAAATTTTCCATTAATTTGAAAATGGAACTAATAGATTTTGATGTTGAGGGTTTGTTTACGCTTGAAGTAATTTGAAAGGTAGAACCATTGAGCCTGTAATCAATAAATGAATGAATACCATAAGTATAACCAAGCTTTTCACGTATATGTCCGTTAAGCCTCGACATGAAATAACCGCCGAAAATAGTATTAGCCAATGAAAGTGGAATATAATCATGATGAGTTATACCGACAGTCATTTTACCGATTCTTAAAGCAGTCTGTCCTGCATCTTCCTTTGATGCTATCCGAACGAGATTTGTTTTTACTTCTGGAGGAATAATATTAGATTTATTTTTTTGATTACCAATCTTCTTAAAAATAAAATGTTGATTAATGAAATTTAAAAATTCGTTAAAATTAAATGGACCCGATGCAATAAAAGAAATTTCATTTTTATTAATCAATTCTTTATGTCTCTGAGATAAAAGATTTTTTGAAATATGTGACAGATTAGTTTCATCACCTGTAATAGGATTACCATAAGGGGAGTTTTGATATATAGCCGAGAAAAAAGCTTGCTTTGCCAGATAGGAAGGCTCTGCTTTTTTTTGAGATATATCTGCAATAATTCTATTTTTTAAAATTGCAATTTCTTTATCGGGAAAAACCGAATTGTAAAAACAATCACTCAGAAGCTCAACTGCTCTACCCTTATGTTCATCGAGGCAATCCAAATTCCAGTAAGCTGAATCCCAACCTGTACCTGCATTAAGATTAGCACCGATGTTATCCAGTTCTAAAGCAAGTTTTGCCTGACTTTTTGATTTTGTTCCCTTTGTTGTCATCTGTGCTGTGAAATAAGTCAAACCGGTTTCGGAATCATCAAAAGCACCTGATTTAGTAATTACTTTCAAATTGAACAAGGGTAAATCATTTCTTTCAACATAATATACATTTTGTGAGTTACCAATTTGTTTAAAGGTATATTCAGGAAATTCAAACTTATGTGTTGAAAATGAAATTGGTGGTTTTTCTTTCATATTATTCTGATTAGTTCAATTTTAAAACATTATATTCAGAGAATAGGACTAACAGTTCTTTCAAAATCATTGCAGTAGCTCCCCATAAAGGAGTTGTTTTATGTATATTCCAAAAAGGAACTTCCACATCATTACCCTTTAGATTCCATATTTCTCTTTTAAACACTCGGTCATCAAGCAATGTGTTTAATTTAACAAAAAAAACTTCTTCGACTTCACTTTTATTTATAGTCAAATCTTTAATCTTATCAACATAAGCTAAAACCGGTGAAATCAGGGAATTTGATGGTTGCACGTATAAATTCGATAGATTACCAATTATGTTAATATTATCCGTATAAAGGCCTACTTCCTCTTTGGCTTCCCTAAGTGCTGTTATATATGGTTCTTCTCCGGTTTCAGATAATCCCCCGAGACAGCTAATTTGACCGCTATGACTAATGTTAGTACTTCTGAGGGTTAACATGACTTCTAATTCGTGAGTTTCTTTATTTAGAGTCAGCAAAACAAGAACAGCACTGCTTCGAGTATCATCTTTCGGGGTATAAGGACGAAAATGTTTATTATTCATCATTGGTTCCATTTGACTGTGAGCATCATATCCCGGCAGTGGACTTTTCAGTCTATCCTTTAGAAATTCAATAAAATCCGGTAATTCAGGCATAGTATTTATACACAAAGCATCTTTAATTATTAATAAAATTTTGGCTAAACACGATTTTTCATTATGATTGTTTTTTAAATGGTTAAAATAATTTATTTTTGATTTTTTAATATCAAAGAAAATATGGCTTCGGAAAATAAGAAAAATTTAGCTAAGAAAACAGATTCTCAAAAAGAAGATTTCTTTCAAAAGGTATTTAAGATTGTTGCCGAAATCCCTTATGGAAAAATAACGACATATGGTGAAATAGCACAAGCCATCGGGTTAAAATCATCGGCAAGAATGGTAGGCTGGGCATTAAATTCCACAATTGGAGACAGTTCATTACCCTGTCACCGGGTTATTAACAGAAATGGTGAACTGACAGGAAAAAGACATTTCAGAACACCAACTTTAATGAGGGAGATGCTTGAGAACGAGGGAATTGAATTTATCGGAGAGGCAGTTAACCTGAAAAAGCATTTATGGAAGCCGCCAATTGATTAATAATTGGAATATTTATCAATTTTACATAAACAATAAGTTTTTGAAAGCTTGGTAATTTTACGGATATTTGTAATCCTAAAAATGAAATAAATATTTGCAATAATTATTAATTGATAGATTCGGAGGATTTTAGTGGATTTATTTGATAAATGCTTTAGCTTTACAAGGGCTGATGAAGTAAAAAAACTCGGATTGTATCCTTATTTTCATCCTATTGAAGAGAATGAGGGTCCTGTGGTCAGAGTCGAAGGCAAAGAAATGATAATGGCAGGTTCCAACAATTATCTCGGATTAACATCTCATCCTGAAGTCAAAGAAGCGGCAATTAAAGCTGTTCATAAGTATGGGACGGGATGTTCCGGTTCCCGCTATCTGACAGGTACTTTAGATTTGCATAATGAATTAGAGTCGAGATTAGCAAAATTTCTTGGATATGAGGCAGTACTTCTTTTCAGCACGGGTTATCAGACCTCGCTTGGAACAATATCTACGCTTGTTACAAAAGGCGAATATGTGATTTCTGACAAAGAGAATCATGCTTGTATTGTAAATGGCTGCGTACTTGCAAAGGGTGGATTTGCCGAGTTCGTTCGTTTCAAACATAATGACATGAACGATTTGGATAAAGTTCTTGCTTCAATTCCGGCAAAAGCATCAAAATTGATAGTTTCGGATGGTGTATTTTCTGTTACAGGCGAACTTGTTGACCTTGAAAGAATGAACAAAGTAGCAAAGAAATACGGTGCAAGGATTCTTATTGACGATGCACACGGCATTGGCGTAGTTGGCAATGGCGGCAGGGGAACGGTTTCTCATTTCCAGCTCGAAAATGAAATTGACCTGATTATGGGTACTTTTTCCAAAACTTTTGCATCTTTAGGTGGATTTGTTGCAGGAAAAGAAAGAGTTATTAATTACCTGAAACATCTGTCGCCTGCAATTATTTTCAGTGCAAGCCCGACACCTGCTTCTTGTGCCGCCACTTTAAAAGCATTAGACATACTTGAACAACAGCCTGAACTTGTTACTAAACTCATCAGAAATGCCGATAAAATGAGGAAAGGGTTTACGGAAATGGGATTCAATATTTACATTAGTCAAACTGCAATAGTACCTGTTATTGTCGGAGATGTTGACAAAGCATTTATATTCTGGAGGAAGTTATTTGATAATGGTATTTTTGTTAATACATTTATACCACCTGGGGTTCCACCTAACATGAGTATGATGCGTACAAGCTACATGGCATCGCATGAGGACCATCATTTGAACAGAATTCTTGAAGTTTTCGGCGTTGTTGGTAAAGAGTTAGGTTTAATAAATTAACCTTAAATTAATGGTATTGCTGATTTACTATACATTTTCTAATCATTCTGAGCCCCGAATCAAGTTCGGGGTAAACTACGCGAAGAATCTAATTGTGTATTGGTGCGTTTATTAGGGATTCTTCACTGAGTTCAGAATGACATCTATACCAAATCAGCAATGCCAAATTAATTTTACTTGTAAATCAGAAAAAAAAGGTTTAATTTGTTAATGTAAAATCTATATTGACTTTGTTCGTTATTTTTGTAAGTTCAGGAAAATTAAGTGTTGGGTTGTTAAATTATTAATTGAAATATTTGTCGAGATAATTAATTTACTAAATTTATAATGCCTGTGCTTTGAAAGTGGGACGCTTTAAATACATAATGCTACCCATATTGTTGCTTTTGTGTTTGTACACATCAGAAAGCAGCGATAATATTACATTTGCTATACCTATTCAAGAAAAACCTTTACTATGGGAACCCCGAACACCAGCCATCGAGTTTGACACAATGCCTCCATGCCCTATTTGGAAAATGAAATGCGACGGCTCGACCGATAGAGCCATGATATATGATATGCCTGATAATGCTAATGTGAGGACTAATTTAGACATGATTTTCATGCATAATGATAGTTCTTTCAATTATGAATTTATTTATAATTCGAACGATATAATACGATGCCAGACCCCATCCACGGAGTGGGGATTAAAAGTCAAAGACCTAAAATCCGATGCCAGGGCAGTTCTTGAATTTAGAGACTGCTCTGGAAATGATACTATAATCGAAATTAATTATATTGCACCAAAAGTTATAATAAAACCAAAATTTTCAAATTTTGGTATAGTGAAAAAAGGGGCAGAGGTATTCAGTGATTTCTGGCTCATTAACATATCCTTCAGGGATACTGCAGTGGTCAAACGGCTTGAGTTGAAAGACAAAGACAAAGGGTTTACCATTCCCGACATTAAATTACCCATTATCCTGCTACCTATGGATTCTATCCAATTCAAGGTTTACTTTACGGCAACAGAGGAAGGCAGGTTCATTGATTCAATCGGTTTTGGTAATGGATGCATATACTTTAATGTAGCACAGGTAGAGGCTGTCGTCAAACAGTCAATTATAAATGTCTCGGATGCACTTTTTGAAGATTTACCTATAAAGAAAATAGACACTATAACAGTTGAAATCAAGAATGATGGTAATGTTGATTTAATAATCACAGGATATAAGGGTCCGACTAATCCGGCTTATAAAACTACGCTACCTGAAATATCAGCAATAAATACACTAACTATTAAACCTGATAGCCCGCCTTATAAGTTTGATGTAGAATTTAGCCCATTACTCGAGCAGGTTTACCGGGACTCAATTGTCTTTTTCAGCGATGCCGATAAAATTGACAGTGTTGCCATTTTAAATGGAAACGGTATCCAGCCGGGTATGATTTCTACTTCTTTCGACTGGGGAAGAAAGCGAATCGGGAATGAATACAGTCAAAGTATTGTTATTGAAAACACAAGTGATGGAGATGTTACTATTTATGGCTTTGCTGCCAAAGTAAACAACGGCGGTAGTGTATTTCAATTTGATAAAAAACTTTTGGATAATGTTACAATTCAATCAGGAAAAACAATTTTTATACCGGTTAAATTCAAACCTTTGAATGTTGGTGTTTATGAATTGGTTATCATATATGACAACTCAATAAACTCCCAGACTGAAACAAGGCTTTCTGGAATTGGTGTTGACCCGAGGCTTGAAACCCAGGATGTATCATTTGATACATCGGTTGTGGGACAAAAACAATATCCTATACATGATACAATCAGATTTAAAAACGTTGATTGGGAATTTGCCGATACTATCAGAATAAATGATTTAAAAATTCTTCCTAACGGTGATGAGATTTCTACTGATATTGAGCAATATGGTAAATCAGGATTCAAATTCGATAAGAAATCACTTCACCTGCCTCGTATTCTCTTAGCGGGGGAGGTGCTTGAAATACCAATGATGTTTGTAGCTCAACAAGTAGGTGATGTTAATACATCAATAAAAACGATAAGCGATATAGAACCTGAAGACACTGCTAACCTACACGGCTTCGGAATAAATCAGGGTATCAAAGTTGAAATAAACATTAAACCGAGCATTTGTCCGGGACAACAGTCAACTATTATTGCTTCCGTAATAAATACCGGTAATGAAATGATTGATGTAAAAAAAATAGAAATAAAACCGGATGGTATGCCCTTCTATTTTGAAAATCAAACCGATAGACTCGGTTTTTATCTTGATTCCGGAAAAACCGAGAAAATAAAAATAATATATAAGCCGGATAAACCAGTATTTTCCTTAGCTGATTTGATTGTTTATAATAATACAATGTTCGACGGCATAAAACATAATGAACTTGCAGGTAATGGATTTCAGAAGCAAAGAAGCATTCGCGTTGAATTGGTGCAGGAAAACAACCTGGTACAAATAGGGGAAACATTTCAAAGCAATATCATATTAGAACCCGGAGATAATATTGATTCATTAGAAATTAAACAATTGAGTGTTGAAATAAGATATAATGGCGGGATACTAAAACCTTTTCCCGAAGATATTCGATTAGGCGAATTGCTCGAAGGAAGGTTTCAGATCAATAATCTAAAGATAATTGACAATCCCGGTATTATCAGTTTAACCCTTGACACTTTAGCAGGAATACCCGGCCAAAAGCTTTCCGGTGATGGCCAGCTTCTTAAAATAATTTACCATACATATCTGCCAAATTCAAAGGATTCAAGCGACAAGTCAATTATTGACCCAATAATATCAGCAATTACAACAAGCTGTATTGACTTTTCCGACACAAAGAAAGTAACTGTACAGGTTGACCCGGTATGTATGTATGATATCAGAAAGATTGATATTCACTCTTTAAACTATGGATTGGGTGCAATAAATCCTAATCCTGTGGGTACTGAAGGCAGTGAAGTATTTTATTCAATTGGCCTTGAAGGAACAACACAATTTGAAATTATTAATTCTCAGGGGAATAAAATTTATAGCTTATCATACCAAAACCAAAAACCGGGAGTTTACACTTTCAATATTCCATCAGGGTCCCTCGAATCCGGTGTTTACTGGTTCAGAATGGTTTCGGGCCCATTTTCTTCAATTAAAGAATTCATCATAATTAAATAAAATAATTCATAAATTTCCAAAAATTAAATTCTTCGAATTATATTACTCCGAAAATAAGTATAACAACAAACATTCAACTTTCACGTTTTAATACTGCAATTTAATTCGATTTTAAAAAAATTATAAATACTTCTCAGGAGTAAGTAATATGGAAAAGAGATTTTTTGCAAAGGTAAGCCTCATTGGAGGCGGAGTTTTACTCAGTGCAATATTAGTATTATTTGTTTTTTCTTCTATTGGCACTAAGCTATTTGCAGATGGGCCTACAATCGGAGCAAGCAAAGCACCGGTCGTAGTAAGCGAGCAGGTAAAAGCATTAAATGATGCATACATAAACGTAAGCAATGCAGTAATACCGACAGTCGTATCTGTCAGTGTTGTTGTTGAGAATAAAGAATCAGGCCAAATGAATGAACAATGGAAAGAGTTCTTCAAATTTTTTGGACAACAGCCTTATGACGGTGACGAAGGAAATCCAAATTTTCACAAATCCGAAGGAAGCGGCTCAGGTGTTATAATTTCTGATGACGGATATATAGTAACGAATAATCATGTTGTCGAAGATGCAACTGAAATGACCGTTACAACAAATGATAAGAAAGAACATAAAGCCAGGTTGATTGGCAGAGACCCCCTCACCGACCTTGCTGTAATCAAAATCGAAGGAAGCGGCTTCCCGGTTGCTCATTTGGGAGACATTGAGTATGTAAAAGTCGGAGAAATGGTTATTGCCGTAGGAAATCCTCTTGGATTAAATTCAACCGTAACAGGCGGTATAGTTAGTGCAATCGGCAGGGGAGGCCTTGCTCTTGGCAGTGACAGAAGCGGATATTCCGTTGAGAATTTCATTCAGACTGATGCGGCAATAAATCCGGGTAATAGCGGTGGCGGCTTGTTTAACTTAGAAGGAAGTCTCGTTGGAATTAATTCAGCCATTGCCACCAGAACCGGCACATACATTGGATATGGTTTTGCTATTCCGATTGATTTGGTAAAAGCTGTTATCAATGACCTGATTGATGACGGTAAAGTCAACAGAGGTTACATCGGTGTAAGGATTAAAACTGTGGATGAGATTGAAGCAAAATCATCAGGTTTAGATAAAGTTGAAGGTGCAATGGTTCATGAAGTTATTAAAGATCAGGCAGCAGACAAAGCCGGACTTGAAATGGGTGACATAATACTGGAAATTGACGGTAAGCCATTAAGGACTTCCAATGAACTTCAGAATCAAATAGTCCTTCACAGAGCAGGCGATGTTGTCAATCTGACAATCTGGAGAGACGGCAAGAAAATTCATAAATCTGTTAAGCTTCTTGCACGCGATGATGAAAAGGGCGATGAGAAAACAGTTGCCGGTGAAGAACCTAAAAAGGATGAAGAAGGCAACAAACCAATTTCCTTTGAGAAACTTGGTTTCAGCATAGGTCCTCTTACGAGTGAAATTAAAAAGAACAATGATGTCAGCAAAGGTGTCGTTGTTACCAAAGTTGACCGGTACGGCAAAGCCGCAGAAAGGGGATTATCACCAAACGGAGTAATTTTAAAAGCTGACAGAAAAGACGTTAATTCACCCGAACAATTGAAAAAGCTCATTGATTCCAAGAAACCGGGTGATGCAATATTATTGCAACTTAAATATCCGGATGCAAGCAGGATTGTTGCATTGGAAATTCCAGATTAATTATTAAAATTCGGTAAAAGCGATAATTTTCAATCAAGAAATTTATCGCTTTTTTTATACCTCATCTCCATCAAATCGCACCAAGTTTTTCTCATCAATCCGGCAAATGGATTGATAATTGCAGTATAAGCAGGCACCCGGTTTCGGTTCGACGGGAAATTCATGATTATTTATTGAATGAATTATGGATTTACAAATTTCAACCGTTTCTTCAAGGATTTCATCTAATCTTGCACCGGTAACAAGATATTGGGCATTGGATTTTTTCTCTATTCCGATTATATCTGTATTTTGGAGATAGAAAAGTTCCCTTGTAACTTTATTTTTTTCTGATTTTGGATTCAATATATAGTACAAAGCCCCAGCTGGTTCAGGTTGTAATTCATAATATTGTTCCATAATATTTTTTGCTGCGAGTATATACAAAGGCATCTGGAAGGCAGTGGGCTTCATACTTTCTTTGTAAGAGCCAACAGAACCTGATGTGCTTTTATAATCTGCAACAAGTAAAAATAATTTATTATCTTTTTGCATAAATTCAATCCTGTCAATTTTTCCTCTGAGCTCGAAATCATCATTTATTTTCACAGCTTGTATTGCGGATGATTTACCGTGATGAAAAGATAAACCGAAACCAAATTCAAAAAGGGCAGGGAGAAATTGCCGTTCTTGAGCATATCTTTTCAACTCGGCTTTGAGCCATGCTTCCAATACCCCCTGTTTTTTTTCTGTTCCTATGATTTCTTCAACTTCCAATTCAAAAAAGGGATGTGCATATTGGATTTTTTTTAATTCATCATTAGCTGTTTCTTTGAGAAGTTTGATATAGTAATTCTCATTTTCGGGAATAAGACGCACACTTGAAAGAACAGGGATACCATCAGTTTTTGGCTCGATCAATATTTCAGAATTTCCACTCTTGATATTTTCATCCTGCAATGCCGAATAAAACCTGTATAAAATATTATGATAAATACTTCCTTTTTCAGATGATTCGAGGCCATATTCTTCAACTTTTTCTTCGACAGGTTTTATATATTTTTTCACAAAATATTTGAATGGGCATGATGCATAAGTTTCTAAATCCGAAACTGAGAATGTGTTCTGTTTGGTTGATTTCTCATCCTCAATTATAAGTTCAGAATCAATTATACTCCCTTCATCAACCTGAGTAGTTTTATAATTTTTAAAATGGTTTATATAATCGAGGCTTTGTATAAAAGTTTGCTTATTGGTTATTATATTTTCAGGTATTTGAGATATTCTATTCTTAGTGATATATTCGAGTAATTCTGATTCATTTGAGATAGAGAAAAGCCACTCATACCCGGTGTTGTCTAATTTTCCTGAAAAATAGTTTTTTCTTATTTCGGAAAGATTAATTTCATAATCATCCTTTTCATCAGCAAATAATTTGAGAATTGAATCTATAAAGGGAGATTTGACTAATTCTTCTCCTTCATTATATTTTGGATATGTAATAAATATTTTTTTGTTCCCGTTATTCAGTCTTTCGGAATCATTAATAAGAAATTGGAAAAACTGCATTCTCTCTGATAAAAAATGTTTGACTTCCGATTCAGGAAGTTCTTTTCCAAGAAAAATATCAGTTTGATATGATAATGGAAATTCACCATCCAATGCTCCGCATAGAAACATAACTTTGTATGGTATTCCCCTCGTCTGCTCGATTGATGTTACAGTAACACCATAATTGTGCTTCTCTCTGATTTGATATTTAGCAGATGTAACCATTGTTTTAAACCTGCTGACAAGCTCATCAAGACTGAACTTCTTCTCAGGGAACCTCTCTTCATAGATAAAAGTAAATTCACTTAAAATATTTATTAAAGTTGAAAATGCCCTGCCGTCCCTTTCTACCTCTTCAAGAAGGTTTGTTCTTTCAATAGAAGATAAATCCTTTGATGATTTAACAAAATCATAAAGCTTGAGAATGTTATCTTTGACATTAAAAATTTTTAAAATTTTCTCTTTTACAATATCCTCGAATTCGGAAGGTAAATACTTGCCTGATGACTTTGGCAACAGCTTTTGTAAAGTTACAAAATCCGAATATGCTTTTTTTATATTTCTTAACTCAGATAAATCCCTTTCAATTTCCATCGGGTCAGTGGAATTTATTTTTTTCAGCTTGTCAATTTTAATGTTCAATGCATCAATGTAACTTTTTAACCTTGTTTCCCAGAATTTGGCACCGCCACGTCTTGTACCGCCAGTGATTCTGAGATTTATCGCAACAGAAAATAAATTATCACCGTCAATAGATTTTTCATTTTCATCTGAATTTCGAAGATATGAAAGGTATGGACTGAGGACTGCCCTGTGAATATCATCCCTGCGGAAGCCGCGCGTTACAATATCAAGTAATGAAAATACTGAAACCGCAACCGGAGACCTGTCGAGCGGATACCTATCGGATATATTTACTGGAATATTATATAAAGAAAATATTTCCCTGAATAATTCTGAGTAATTATCAGGTTTTCGAGTGCAGATGCAGATATCACCCGGAGTACATTTTTTTTTAAGAATTAAATATTTGACAAGTTTTGATATTGATACTACTTCATCTAACCTTGAATCTGCGGCAAATATTGTAATAATATCTTTAAAATCAGGTCCCTTTACTTTTGTTTCGGGAGTGAACAGCCACCTGCTTATAAAATATTTACGATTTTGATTTTGAGGTTCCAATTGCTCATCATCTTTTTCCGTTGATACAAGTCTGAAACCCTTGCTTGTCAGGGATAATATTGTGTTTTCAAGTGTAGCACCCAAGGGACCGGATCTGGTAGAATAATCAATTACAATTGCAAAAGGAACCTTGCTTTCGGCAAAGAACGATATGAAAGTGATTTCGGGTTGTTTGAATTCACTGAAACCATCGAGTAAAATAAAGGATTGAGAAGTGAAAAGCCAGTTCAAAATATTTGTATCCGATTCGATAATTTTATTTGTTTGAATTAATAATTCGGGATAATCGAGATATTTTTCACCAAGTAGATTTTGATAAGATTCATATAAAGAAATAATATCGGAAAGTTTTTCCGGCTCGATTTCATCTGCATTTTCACCCGGAGAAACCAACTCATTTTTTAATTGGCCAACATTGATTCCATCTTCTTTCAAACCATAAATCAAGTCCGATAGTTTTTGTAAAATAACAGAAGAAAGAGGTTTATCAGATTGTTTATAAAATTTCAATTTAGCTTTTTCTGATGCTTCCTCAAATAATGCAAAGCGATAGGCATCGGAAATAAGCCTGTAATCCTTGTTATCTGTAGTTTTCCAAAAAATTGATGTTATAAATGATTTTAAAGTAAAAATGTTGAACTGAATAACAGGCTTATTGTACCTTTCAAAATATTTCCTGACAGCTTTCAATTGATGATGACTTACAAGTTTGCCGGTTGGAGCAATCAGATTAGCTAACTCAGGATTATTCTGTTCAATTGCATAATTAATCAGATTCTCCGAATCAGTGAGATTCAGGTTTTGTTCATAAGATTTATTATAAATAATCTGTGGCATAACTAATTAGAATATTAGTGAAAACTGAGAGCCATTATTACTTTCAGCAAAATCGAATTTAATAAAAGTTTGGTAAATAAAGCAATGGTATTAGCATAATTTTAGTAGTTTTGTTTTTATTTTATTTCAAATAATGAATTAAAATTCAAAGATATTAGCATGAAAAAAATGTTGTTATTAGGTGACGAAGCAATTGCACAGGGAGCAATAGATGCAGGTATATCGGGTGTTTATGCATATCCCGGGACGCCCTCTACTGAAATAATGGAATATGTACAACATTCTAAAGCCGGTAAAGTTGGAAAAGTTCACTGCACATGGTCGGCAAACGAAAAAACAGCTATGGAAACCGCTCTCGGAATGTCTTACGCCGGAAAAAGGGCTTTGGTATGTATGAAGCATGTTGGCTTGAACGTAGCCGCAGACCCGTTTATGTGCTCCGCAATTACCGGTGCAAATGGCGGTTTGCTCATAGCATCTGCAGACGACCCTTCGATGCACTCATCACAAAACGAACAGGATTCGAGGTTCTATGGTAAATTTGCTATGGTACCGGTTCTTGAACCATCCAACCAGCAGGAATCTTATGATATGATGCATTATGGTTATGATCTATCTGAAAAATATCATGTTCCTGTTCTGCTGAGAATTACAACCAGGCTGGCTCACTCACGTTCTGCAGTAATTATAAAAGAAGCGAAAGAACAAAATTCAGTAAGCACACCACAGGATTCAATCCAATATGTTCTTCTTCCGTCGAATGCAAGAAAACGATATAAAAAATTACTTGGAATACAATCAACATTCAAAGGAGAATCAGAAAATTCAGGTTTCAATAAATATTTTGAAGGTAAAGACAAATCACTTGGTTTTATTGTCAGCGGTATTGCTTACAACTATTTACTCGAAAATTATGATGGAGGTGAAATACCTTTTCCCTTTATAAAGATAAGCCAGTACCCTCTTCCAAAGAAAATGATTGAAAGACTTTGCGATGAATGTAAAGAAATAATGGTGATTGAAGAAGGATATCCTTTAATTGAGGAATCGCTGTCGGGATTGCTCGGAAGAGGTGTAAAAGTCAGAGGAAGGTTTGACGGTTCAATACCAAGGGATGGTGAGTTGAATCCGAATATTGTTGCACAAGCACTTGGCTTAGAAAAAAATACTATTATTCCTACATCAGATAATGTTGTTGGCAGGCCTCCTTCACTATGTAACGGTTGTCCACATGCAGATACTTATATTGCAATTAATGAAGCAATGTCTGATTTTTCAAAAGGCAGAGTTTTGTCCGATATCGGATGTTATACTTTGGGAGCTCTTCCACCCTATCAGACAATAAACTCATGCGTTGATATGGGTGCATCAATCACTATGGCAAAAGGTGCGGCAGATGCAGGTTTGCTTCCGGCAATTTCAGTAATTGGTGATTCAACGTTTACACATTCCGGTATAACAGGTTTGCTGGATGCTGTTAACGATAAATCACCTATTACAATATTTATACTTGATAATTACACAACTGCGATGACAGGAGGACAGTACTCACAAGCAAACGGAAAAATAGAAAACATTTGCAGAGGTATCGGTGTCGAGGAAGAGCATATCAGAATCATTGAACCACTGAAGAAAAATCACAGTGAAAATGTAAGGATTATGAAAGAAGAAATTGCATATCAGGGTGTATCTGTTATTATTCCGAGGAGGGAGTGCATTGTTACTCTTACCCAGAAATCTAAAGAGAAGAAGAAAGATAAACAGTAAATAGTAAATAGAAAATGTCATTCTGAACGTAGTGAAGAATCTAAATTTAAGTAAATAGA
>JAKAKE010000125.1 GCA_021824625.1 Bacteroidota bacterium
AATCAGGAAATTTCAATCGGCACAGGTTTACCAGAAATGACTATACTTTATAATAATAAAACAAAGGAACAAAAACCTGTTAATGCAAAAGCTTTTAGTGATACAAAATTAAAAATCCTAATGACAGTTGAGTTCTACTATCCTCATATTGGTGGAGCCGAAACAGTTGTTCAAAAAATTGCTGAAGGACTCCAAAAATATGGTCACACAGTAACCGTCGCAACTTCTAAACTGGAGGAAAGAGATTTTACTGAATTTAATGCCGTTAATATCGAAGAATTTAATATTTCAGGAAATTATGTTAGGGGAATAAAAGGAAATGATGTTGATAGATACACAAATTTTTTATTAACAAACCAATTTGATGTTATGTTTAATTATGCTGCCCAACAATGGGCAACCGATATTGCATTTTCAACGATTAAAAAAACTAAACATAGACGTGTTAATATAATTGCACCGTGTGGTTATTCTGCATTAAACGATGCGAAGACATTAAAAGACAACTCATACCTTAATTACTTTAGTAAAATAATACCCTCAATAATTCCTGAATATGATGCAGCTGTCTATCATAGTGTTAATTACCAGGATTATGAATTTGCTAATATAAATCGTTTTACAAACAGTTTAGTGATTAGTAATGGTGCCTCAGAGGAGGAGTTTTTATCATCACCCAAAATAAATTTCCGCGAAAAGTATAATATTAATTCTAAATTCTTACTTCTCTGTGTTGCTAATTTCTATCCTGGTAAAGGCCAGGAAAAAATAATAAATTCCTTGAATTTCATTAACCGTAGAGACTTTGAAATTGTCTTTATCGGAAAAGAAGGAAGTACTTTAGACAAATTAAGATCAATATCCAGTAAATTGCCGGTAAAATTTCTGGTAAATATACCTCGTGAAGATACGGTTGCAGCTTTTTTTGAATCCGATTTATTTGTTTTTGCGTCAGATTTTGAAGTGTTTCCAATAGTAATATTAGAAGCAATGGCATCAAAAACGCCTTATGTTTCAACTGATTGTGGCAATCTTAAAGAATTGAGAGGAGGAGTAATTTCTCAGCCGAATCAAATATTCGAAGTTGTAAATGAGCTTTTAGATGATGAAGGAAGAAGAAATAAACTTGCAGAGGAGGGTTGGAATGATTGGAAAAAAAATTATACTTGGTCAGCAGTAGTCAGTAAATATGAAAAACTATTTCAACATTTATATATTGCAAAAGTTAGAGGTTTAAAATAATGATTATCCAAATTTTTAGTAAAGATCGTCCTCTGCAATTAGAAGCAACATTGCATTCTCTTATAATACACTGCACTGATTTATTTGACCATGATATTTTTATTATTTATAAAACTTCATCGAATGATTATAAAAATAATTACGATATATTATTGAAAGAATATGAATCATATAAAAATATTAATTTTATCTTGGAAAACGATTTTAAGAATAATGTTATCTCTTTAATATTATCTTATGAGTATATATTATGGTTAGTTGATGATAATATATTTGTTAGAGATTTTAATCTTAAAGAATTATGTGAGGAATTAAAAATAAATAGGGATGCATTAGGTTTATCTTTAAGACTTGGTAAAAATACAAATTACTGTTATCCTCTTAATAAGTCGCAGAAGCTACCCAAGTTCATCAATGAAAATTCAGCAATCTTAAAATATTTGTGGACTATTGCTGAATATGATTTTGCATATCCATTAGAAGTATCTAGTTCTATTTATAAAGTTGGTGATATTTTACCTCTTTTACTCAAAATTAATTTTAATAATCCCAATACTCTTGAAAGTGAACTTGAACGTAATGTTGATTATTTTAGAGAGTATTACCCATACCTGTTATGTCCACAATTGTCATATACTTTTTGCAACCCTATAAATAAAGTTCAGAACGTATTTTTATCTAATAGGTCATCAAATCTTAATGCATATTCTCCTGAGAAATTAGCCGAGTTATTTGCAGAAGGCTATAAAATAAAAGTTGAACATTATTCTGGATATATCCCAAATGCCTGCCATCAGGAAGTAGAATTATTATTTAATCAAGATGAAGATAAAGGAAAAAAACCTGTGGTATCTGTGATTATTCCTTGTTACAACCAGGCAGAATATTTGCGGGATGCAGTCGAAAGCGTCGTAAATCAAACCTATAAAGATTGGGAATGTATTATTGTGAATGACGGGAGTCCTGATAATACTAGTAAAATTGCAAATCAATTAATAAAAGAATACAAACAATTTAATATCAAGCTTCTTGAAAAAGTAAACGGAGGTTTGTCGGATGCCAGGAATGCAGGAATTGCAATATCCGGGGGGAAGTATATTTTACCACTCGATTCGGATGATAAAATTTCTCCGTCTTATTTAGAAGAAACAGTTTCAATCTTAGATAAAAATCCCGACTACCATATTGTTTATGTTGACGAACAAAATTTCGGTGTAACTAATCACATTCACAGAAAAGGTGTTTCAGAATTGCAATACCTGATGCAATACAATGTACATGATTATTGCAGTTTATACAGAAAGGAATTGTGGATTTCGGCAGGCGGATATTCGGTGCTCATGTTTATCGGCGGCGAAGACTGGAATTTTTGGATTGCCGCTGCAAAATCAGGTTTCAAATCCTACCATCTTGAAAAGCCATTGTTCATGTATAGAAGCAGGGTAGGAACTATGGTCGAAACCACTCTGGCTAAGATTGATGAAGTTAAGGCACACATTATTATTCAGCATAAGGATATATTCCGGGAACAAGAAATTCAAAAAGCTTATGAGATTATAAGGAACATGCCTGAAAGCAGTTCCCAAGGTTTAATGAAAGTACTACAGAAACACCCGAATAATCCGTTATTAAATGAACTATACCTTATATGGAAACCTGAAGAAATAGGAACTGTTAAAGTATCTGTGATTATTCCAACATTTAACCGTCCTGACCTGCTGAAAATTGCAATACTTAGTGTCATACAACAGACCTATAATGATTATGAAATCATTGTCGTTAATGATTGCGGTAAGTCAGTCCAGCTTGTTATTGATGAATTCGATAATAAAAAAATAAAATATATTGAACATACAACTAACAAAGGACTGGCTGCATCACGCAACACAGGTATCAAATGTTCAAAAGGAAAATATCTCTGCTACCTCGATGATGATGACTTTTTCTATCCTGGCCACCTCGAAACACTTGTGCGTTTTCTCGAAAACAGCAATTTTAAAGTCGCCTATACGGACGCTTTCAGGGCAAGCCAGCATTTACAGAATGGAGAATATGTTACAACAGAAAAGAAAGTAATTTATTCTGAAGAATTTAATTATCCGAAATTGCTTGTAGGTAATTATATCCCGATATTATGCGTAATGCATCACAGGGATTGTCTTCTTAAATCCGGTTTATATGATGAATCGCTCAGCACACACGAAGACTGGGAATTGTGGCTTAGAATAGGTTTGAATTACGAGTTTGCTCACATCAAAAAAGCAACCTGCGAATTTACATGGAGAACTGATGGTTCTTCGATGACCTCATCCCGAAGGGCAGATATGCTCCGCACTTTGAGAATTATTTATAATAAAACTAAAGATATCGTTGCCGGGAATGAGGAAATCCTTCATCACAGAAATATTAATGAGAAATCAATTGAGATTGAAGTAAATAAGATTCAAGTGAAAGAAACAGGAGGCAAATATGCCGCATCAACTCTACCAGAAAAGCCGGAAGTAAGTATTATTATCCCTGTTCACAATAATCTCGATTACACAAGGAAATGCCTCGATGGAATCAGGAAGACAAAGGGGTTATTTAAAATTGAAATAATTATTATTAATAACGGTTCAAGTGATGGGACACAAGAATTTCTCAGAAGTTTAGGTAATGAGATTAAGGTAATATCAAATATAAACAACGAAAATTATGCTTATGTAAATAATCAGGGTGCAGAAATAGCAAGCGGGAAATATCTTGTCTTTTTGAATAACGATACCTTTCCTTTCCCCGGCTGGTTAGATGCCTTCGCAAAAGAATTTCATGATAATCCTGATGTTGGTATCCAGGGAGCAAAACTGTTGTATGAAAATGGTACAATTCAACATGCAGGTATGATTTTCGGTTCCCGTCCCGGCAGGCCTGAAGAGCCTTACCACGCATACCTGACGGCTGACCCTTCACTGCCGCTTGTTAACCGGAGGCGTGAAATGCAGTTTGTAACAGGTGCTTGTCTTGCCATTAGAAGTGAACTGTTCAGGCAGGTTGGGGGTTTCGATGATGAATATATTTTCGGATGGGAAGACACAGACCTCTGCATGAAAGTCAATACATCAGGAAAGAAAATAATATATAATCCTGAAGCTGTACTTTATCATTATGAGTCTGGTACTAAAAAGTTGAGGCAGGCAAATGGTGAGGACATGCTCGAACTCGACACACCCAAGGAAATCAGGAACCGGGAACGTTTTATGAGTAGATGGCCTCAATTCATTAAACGTGATGCAGAATTATTCTACGCAGAAGACGGATTAAAAATGCAGGGAAACACACTCGTTCCAATCAGCGAAGAAAAATTTAAAGCGATGATGGAATCTCAACTCAAAGGGAGTAAGCCTAAAGAAGTAAAGAAAGAATATTTCACCGGCTTTTCAAAGAAATTTCTAGACAGAAATTATAAGAATGCAAAAACAGTGCTCGTCAAATCTCCTCCTGCAATCGGAGATGCATTCGCACTTACGGCTCTGACAGCGGAACTGAAGGAAAAATATCCTCAGTTAAAAATATATATTTCAGGAAATGAAGTGGTAGGCGATGTTTTTCTTAATCATAATGATATTGAAGATATTATACTATCCGGCTCTGAGGAAGAACTCGCAATCGAATCTATGGCTGATGTGGTGGTTGATTACACTAACATAATTGCTAAGCTGCCGGAATATTATAACGGCATTTCCTACATGGATATATTCGGAAACATAGCTGGAATTCGTTTCACAAAACAGGATATTATTTACACAATAACCGAAAAGGAAGCCGAATGGGCAAAAAATGAAATATCTGATTTTAAGGATGGGAAAATCCTTATCGGTATTCAATTATTCACAAACAAAGACCAAAAGAGAAGCTATCCTTTTGTTAAGGATTTGGTAAAAGAGCTTCAAAGCAGAAATCCTGATTTCAGGTTTATTCTTCTTGGGAAGGAATCACCGGGATTAAATCTCCCTGAAATATATGATTGTGCATGGAAGAACATCCCCTTTCGTCTGCAAATGGCTCTGGCTCAGCATTGCGGCAAGTTTCTCACGATTGACAGTGCATTTTACCATGCCGGGCATAACTATTTCAAAAAGCCGACAATGGTTTTATTCGGACTGACAAATCCTGCATTGAGCGGAAATCCTTCTGCGGGTTTTGCAGTTGTCCGCAATAATGAACTAAACTGTCTCAATTGTTATTGGAGAATTCCATGCAATATAGAATGTATGCATAAATTACAACCATCGGTTATTGCAGATGAGTTCATGCAAATTGAAAATAAAATCATAAAGAAATTTGATTTAAAGACTGTATTAATGAATATAAGCCCAAACACAGATGTTGATGAACAGCTCTTCGGATTTTATATCAATAATAAAGATACAGTGCGTTTGAAATTGATTGATGAAAAAAATATTTTACCTGCATATTTTGAAAATGCAAACGGAATTGAAATCGTTCGGGAAATCGAAAAAACTCCGGTAAATATTAATGAAAATCTTTCAGGTTTCAATTTTGAATTGGAAGAGGAAGAAGAAACAAAAATTGTAGAAAATGAAAATGTTGAAACATATGAATTTGCTGAGACGCATGGCAATGAGTCTCCACAGGAAAATAACGGGTATCCGCAATTGAACATTGTCTGGGAAGGTTCACAATTTGTCTATCACTCACTTGCATTAATCAACCGTGAACAGTGTGCGAATATAATTGACACAGGGCTGGCAGAGGTAACAATCGTACCTTATGAAAACGACAGATTTTTTCCCGGAGGAAATCCAAAATATGAGAAACTGAAAGAGAATGATATAAGATATAAAAAGGAAGTCAATAAAGATAATGCACGTTTGCCTTATGTGTGGATACGTCACCAATGGCCCCCCAGTTTCGATGCTCCAAGGGGAGCAAAATGGATAATCATGCAGCCCTGGGAGTACACAACACTGAGAAAAGATTTTGCTGATTTATTCAAACAAGCTGACGAACTTTGGACTCCTTCGACTTATTCGCGGCAAAGTTTCATCAATTCAGGAATTGATTTCGATAAAGTTCAGGTAATACCAAACGGCATTGACCCTGGCTTGTTCAATCCTGCGGGAGATAAATATCTAATCCCTACGAAAAAGAAATTAAAATTTCTTTATATCGGAGGCACAATTTTCAGAAAAGGTATTGATGTACTGCTCCATGCTTACACAAAGGCTTTTAACTCTGAGGATAATGTGTCGCTGTTCATCAAGGATATGGGCGGTGAGTCATTTTATAAAGGACAAACTGCGAAGGGCCATATAGAAAAACTGAGGCAGGTGCCGGGTTCACCGGAAATTATCTATTATGATGATTACATGACAGAGGAACAAATCGCAAACTTGTACAGGTCTTGTGATGTCTTTGTCTGCTCCTACAGAGGCGAAGGATTCTCGCTCCCGACACTCGAAGCAATGGCTTGCGGGTTGCCTGTCATTGTTACAGAAGGAGGTTCGACTGATGACTTCGTTGATGAAAAAGTCGGATGGCTTATTCCTTCTCAGCCAAGGACAATCGGTAATAAAATCGGAAATCTCGAGTTAACCGGAGAGGCATTCGTTCTCGAACCTGATGCTGAAAAACTTATTGAAATACTTAAGGATGTTTACAGCAATCCCGCTATGATTTTCGATAAAGGACTGAAAGGCAGCTATCGTGCGAGAACTCAATGGACATGGAAACGCTCTACAATGAAAATCTTTTCTCGCCTCGATTTCCTCTATGGAAAAAATATGGCTCAGACGGCAGAAAATAAGCTAAAAGATTGCCGGGACGCTTTTGTAATCCTCGGCGAAGCAGATGAACAGTTTGATTTGGGTAATTATTACCTTGCAAAACAATTATATAATCAAGCACTCGAAGATGGATTGAAACCTGAGAAATTCAAACTTCACCTTTTACATAAACTCTCTATGATTGAAATTATCGAGGGTAATTATGAGCAGGCAGAAGAAAATCTCGCAGTTGCTGAAGCCATGTCTGCCGGACATCCTGACAATATCTATCTTAAGGCAAAATTATTCGGCTTGAAAAAGAACTGGACTGAGATGCTCGAACAGCTTACCGAACTGATGAATAAATGGAAAGATGTGAAATTCAATACTACTCTGAATGTTGCTTTGGATGACCTGCTATGCGATACAGCCGAAGGATTTTATGAATTTGGAGATATTGAAAATTCGCTTAACCTTTATACTGAAGCATTAAAGCTCAACAATGGTAATCCTTATGCCTGCTATGGTGCCGCACTCTGTTTCCTTAAGGCAGATATAAAGGAAGATGCAATAAAGATGCTTGAGTGGGCTATCAGACTTAAACCGGATTATGATTTAGCCGGAGATTTGCTCAGTACTTTATAGTAATCACCAAGCCGATGTTTAGTGCTATTCTTATTATACCTAATTGATAACAAGAGAAGTAAATTATAATTTGTCATTCTGAACGAAGTGTAGCGTAGTGAAGAATCTAATTCTTTGATTACACTCACTTTAGATTCTTCGCTTCACTCAGAATGACAAGGATTTAATTGATTTATATTTTGACTCTTGTTATCATTTTGGTATTAGTTTCCTGTTCCCATCTTGAAACATGGTGTTAATCTTATTAACTCTACACTTCAGTGCAGGGGATTTAAAATCAGGCAAAAGCACACAATCAATGCAAAAGCCCAATGAATCACTGTTCATGTCCGCATGTTTTAACTCTTCTCATTACTCCAAGGACTTGTGGGTAATGAGATGCCTTAAATTAGGAGGGAAATGAGGTGTGATTCTAACAAAATAACTCTATGGAAAAAAATTAACTTTTTCCCATTTCCAATATATAACCACAATTCAACACTTAAAATATTCTTAATTCTCTCCCGCCGTAAAAAACGCCTTCCCTACGCTTGGGTCATAAGTTACGGACAAGCCGAGTGATTCCTTGATTTTTTCGAGTAGTTTTTCCTGTGAGATTGGTTTGGAAATGAATGCAGATGCCCCGTCCCTGAGTGCAACACCGAAGATTTCGCGGCTGATTGCACCTGACATAATAATAGTCGGTATTTGATTTGTGTTGTCGAGTTTCTTGAGGACTTTCAACAAAACATCACCATTCATCATGGGCATTAATATATCGAGAATAATGATTAAAGGCTTGTTTTGAATAGCCTGAGCCAATCCGTCAACGGGGTCATAAGCTGAAATGGGATTAAATCCCCAGCCCTTCAAACAACTGCTTACTATTCGGTGAATCCACTTGTCATCGTCAATAATCAGTACATCCTTGGAGATTGATGACCTGCCTAATGAGCTTAACAATTGTTGAGCTATGTTCTGGTTATCTATATTATTTTTTAGTTCCGGCAAATTTCAACTTTACACTTATTAATAATTCCTTAAGTACGCTACTTATAGTCTTTGCCTGATTAAGAATATAAAGTATGCGAAATTTAGTAAAAATTATTATTAAAACAAAGGTTTATTAAATAATTCGGTATTTTGGAATTAGAAATTGTCATCGCCTGAATTATTTTGGCATGATTTAATCCAAAAAGGAGGATGAACAGCACCGAAGCAAGCTTCGGAGTATCAAAATATTTTAGTAAATTCTTTTTTTTCGCGGTAAACTGTGGGGAATTAAACCCACAATCGTGGGATTAAACCCACAATCGTGGGATTAAATTCTCTAATAAATACTAATATCCTGCGTAAAGTGAGTTATTAACTCATGTTGCGCAACATAAGGGTATTTGTAAAAGAATAAAATTGAAAAATTTTTATTGTTGATAATAGAAATAATAATTACTGCGTAACGTGATTTATTAATAAAATATCTATATGTGTTTTATACTATAATAATATTATGAAAATCTTTCAATTAAAAGCAGAAAATATATCGAAGGCATTCAGCAGAAATAAAACAATTATTTCCAATATTAATCTTGAATTAGCAGCAGGAAAAATTATTGGTGTAGCAGGACCCAACGGCTCAGGAAAAACCACTTTCCTGAAAATACTCTGCGGCATACTTAAACCAACGAGTGGTAAAGTTGAGCTTAAAGTTGATGGTGGATTAATAAAAAATGAAAATTATTTTCAGCATTTCGGATATGTCGCTCCCTACCTGAATTTATATGATGAATTTACTCCAATCGAGCATATTAAAATCATGTCGGGATTAACAGGCACTTCATTCGATAATAAAAAAGCAAATGTACTTCTCGAAACATTCAATCTTCACAAAAAAAAGGATGACCTGATTAGAACTTTTTCATCCGGAATGAAGCAGAGAATGAAATACATACTTGCACTCCAAAGAGAAACCGAAATACTTCTTTTCGACGAACCTATGACCAATCTCGATTCTGCGGGTGTCGAAAGCATCCATGAAATAATCAAAGAGCAAACCTCAGCCGGAGCTGGCGTAATAATTGCTACTAATGACGAAAGGGACAAATTGCTTTGTCACGAGATTATTGATGTTTCTCAAAAGTAAATAATTATGAAAAAATATTTTTTTATTATAACGATTTTATCGTTCGTATTTTCATTTTCTGTTCTGAAGGCACAGAATTTTTTTTCCTATCTGTCATCGCTGAAGATTCCTCACCAACTTGAGTTTTGTGGCGAAAAAATTCCCCTCGATATTCCGGAAGTTAAGGAGCGTGCCGAACGTGAATTTTATTTATTGCTGCAACAGCCCGGTCAAATCATACTTTACATAAAGCGCTCGGGAAGGTATTTTCCGATGTATGAACGTATCATCAAAGAAAAAAATCTGCCCGATGATTTGAAATATCTTTCGGTAGCTGAAAGTGCATTGTATATGTCGCGTTCCTCGAAAGGAGCGGTGGGACTGTGGCAGTTTATGCCGGGGACAGCACGAAGTTATGGATTGCAGGTTGACGATTACGTTGACGAAAGGCGTCAACCCGAAAAAAGCACAGACGCCGCACTCGAATATCTCAAGGACGGATTCAACCAGCATAAGTCCTGGCTCTTGTCTGCCGCAGGATATAATATGGGGAATACGAATGTGGCATCACATCTCGATTTCCAGAATGGCAACACTTTTTTCGACTTGTTTCTGAACGAAGAAACCTCGAGATACATTTTGCGGATTGTTGTGGTTAAAGAGATAATGTCAAATCCCGAAAAATACGGCTTCAGGATTTCTCAAAACGACAAATACAAGCCCGACAATGTGAAATATATCGAATGTGCAGAAGAAATCCCCAATCTCTCCAAATGGGCATCAGACCAGGGCACCACATACAAAGATGTAAAGCTTCTCAATCCCTGGATTCTCGATAAAAAGCTTCCGAAACCTGCGAAGGGGAAGGTGTATAGGATTGGTGTGCCTGGGAGGTAGGAATTAATCAATAAATTGAAATTCTTTAAATTATTTTCTATATTTGATAAAATTTAACTGTATTACAATAATATATTTATAATCCTTATGCTGAATCAAGATATAAAAAGTGGGCTTTTCGGCAGTATTGGCGAAAATATGGTTGCTTTTGAATTAGCAAAAAGGAATTGGTATGTTTATAGGCCTTACTTTGATACAAGGATAGATTTCATAGCTCAAAAATTTGTTTGTAAAAAATGTTTTAGTGACTGGGAATCGAAAAACATAATTATTTGTAGTAATAAAAAATGTGAAAACCATACAAAAGATTTAAACCAAAAGGATTATGTTAAGACAAGAAAGTGTCTTTCATGCGGTTATATATTTAATAAATATGCAACTGAACATTATTGCCCTAAGTGTAGAAATAAAATGACATCTGATTTAGTAAAAAAAAGTGGTCAAAGGAATTATCAATTCAAATGTAATAATTGTGGTCATAGTTTCACAAGTCAAACGAGAAGTTGTGTCAAATGTGGCAGTAATGAAAATATAGAATATCCTGTTTGTAGTATATGTGAAAATGAAATTATCCCATTAGAATCTAAATGCCAAAACCCAAATTGTAATAGTAAAGAATACGTTTCGATTATAAGAACTATACAAGTTAAATCTTCACATGAAGAGGAAGGTGGAAAAATCGGTTTTAATTTTAAAATGCAGGATTTGATTGATGATGAAAGACACTTTTTAGTCGTTTATTCAAGGACTTTTGAAGATTACAAGGAGAAACACAATTTTTGGGTAATGTCTGTTGATGAATTTAAAAAAGAGATGGTATCTCCAACACCATCATCTTTGATATATCAAAACGCAAGGTTACATCCTCCTACGACTAAAAGCACATCTTTTTTTAATGAGATCGAATATAATAAATGTATTGATCAACTTAAGTCTGCAAGAAAAAGAAAGGATATTGAAAAAATTGTTGAATTAGAGGCGAATATTCAAAGAGTTGATGTGTTTGCTAAACTAAATAAATATATCACCGGAGATTTTTAAAAAGCGTCAAATTCAACAAAAGCTTCACCCGATTCAAACACATTAATTGAGTTGTTAATTCTTTTTAAAATTGCTTTTCTAAATAGATCCTTATTTATTTCTATACCAATACCATTACGATTTAATTTTTGAGCAATTATTGGTACAGTGAAGCTTCCTGCAAATGGATCCATAACATTTTCACCTACATAAGTAAAATATTTAACAGCCATATTTGGTATATCTTCGGGAAAGGGTGCAGAATGACCTAAAATATTTTCACCATTTTGATTGATTTTTATCACCGGTGGAAATTTTACAATATCCCTTCTCCACATATTAATAATTTTTGATTCTATCAAATTATCTTCATTATTATTGTGGTTATACTGCATCAGATTTGTTCTTAATGAAAATCGTTTACCTCTATTGTGTGGACTTCTGATAAAGCAATTTGGATTTTTACATTCCCAACTTTGTACACCGATTTCGGATTGTGTATTTCCGTTAACTTTCAATGAGCCACAAACCGGGCAAGGTATTTTGGTCTTGTCTAATCTATGCTTATGAAATATTAATAAATGCTCATAACAATTTAAAGGATATTGATATAATGGGTAATTAATTCCATTGTTCATGTGCCTTTTACTTTCAACTTCACCTTTATCCCATATTATGTTGTCAACAAATTCAAATCCTTCTTCCTCAAAAATTTTAATAAAGTAAGCACCAAGCGGGATACGACGTTTACCCCACACAGATTTTGTAGTAATTTGGTCGTTATCGAATATATCACCGACATTAAACACCCACACTCTATGATTATCAAGTACCCTATAACTTTCTCGAATGATTTTTCTCATTTCATCGAGATATAAATTAATATTATCCCATTGAGAATAAGCACGAGCATTAAAATAAGGCGGAGATGTAACCATTAATTGTATTGATTCACTTTCGAGTTTTCTTAATACTTTAAAGGCATCACCCCAAATTATTTTTATGGAATTTTTATCATTATTTACAAAATTATTTAGATGGGTATCATAATCGTTTGTCCTTGTTTGAATTTTATATTTTTGTTGAATTATTTTTAAATATTCTTTACTAAATATTTTAACAATTTCCTGGTTGGATAAATCACCGTCTTTGTAGTTTTTGAGAGAATATTTCAAATTACTAATTTCACTTTCTTTTAATATTTTTTTTAAGTGGAAATAATTACTTTCGAATAGAAAGTTAAGGTCAATATTATAATTATTTATTATTTTATCTTTATCAAAATCATAAATTACCGGACTATCGTTAACAAGTTCTAAAGACGATTGATATACTGTTGTTGGTTCAGAAGCAACCCAATCTTTAACTTCATCAATTACATATCTTACTGAATCACCTACTTTAATATGTGGTAATCCTTTTTTCTTTAGTCGCCATAATGTAGTTCTTGAAATATTAAGTAATTTCAATACATCTTTTTCCTTTTTATATGAAGGCATATTGATAAAAATGAAACATAATGAAACATAATGAAACAAATCTAATATATATAGAGATAAATTCCAAGTTATTTCTCAGATTATATTTAAAATCTCTCTGGCACGAAAATTGGTTATTATTACTTAATTAACGGTGAGTGTAATAGCCGCCGTTTTTTGCCATGCTCATAGCATCCCCTCCTGTGTGTGGGAGGGGAGTTTTTTCGGGCAGGAGTGTATTGTCTTTATTATGATTGAGAGGTCGCTATGAAAAAACATATATTGAATTATCTGCCGTTATCGGTTGCCGGCTTTTTCCTTGTTGTGTTTATACTGTATTCGCAAACCACAAAGACAGCCGAAGACAAGGACAGTGCAGAACAAAAGCAATTGAAAGAACTGTACAAAAAGTACGATAAATCTCTTTTCAAAGCCATCTTTTCATTGGAGGAGCTTAGGCCATACACGATTATCCAGATTGACAAGCTGAGCGACACTTACAAGAACGAATGGACATCTCCCGAAGCGATGTATGAAATGCTTAACAAAAAAGAGAGGGAATACATTATAAATAAAATTGCAGTATATCTTCATGACAGCAAAGACCGGAGCCGCAGTACCCGGATAGAGGAAAAGCTGAAATACTGGTGCATAGCAGATGTTCAATTCTCATTAATCACAGACGATTTCGGTTTTTACAACGAAGATATTTTTCGTGCCTTGATGGAAATTGCCAACACAAAGCAATTCTTCATTCGTGAAATTGACGGCAAGCCAATAGATTTGAAGAGCCTCACGAAAACTCAGTCTGATAAGATTTACAGCAATGCTATGAATTACATAAGCAGTCTCAGCCTGAAAGACCAGCTTAAATGCTACTCCGAAGTGTATTCGCAGTTATCGAATATAAGTATGAGGTAGAAATTCTATAATTTTGTATTGTTATGAGTAAAACTAAAAACATAAAAAAGAAAAAAGTAAAGGACGATACCGAAGATTATAATTCTGGAATAAAAGTAAAAATGACTAACAAGAATTAGACAAGCCATAAAGAACTGAAGAAAAAACTTGGTATTGATTAATAAATCGCCATGAAACTATATTGTGATATTCTGAAAGTTCATTTTAATTTATATTCCAGTAATTCCCATTTTTCTTTAAGTTCTTCCTTCCCATCTTTTATTCCATAAATTTCATATAAAATTCGTCCAATGCCGGGTGAACAATAAATGTACATCTTAAAGGACACATTATAATTTCTTTCAACACTGTACCGAATGCATTTATAATTGTTACCAGATAGTTGAACAGTTACATCCAAGCTATCAACTTTAACGGTATCAGTCATTCCAATGAATATTTCTCCTGACTGAACAGGATATTTTAATATCATAACCTGTTTATTTTTATCAATTGAATATAAGCCATCGGATTTGTTTGTAAAGTATTTACGGGATATTACTTTACCTGTCGAATCACTTACTTCAAGAATATAAAATTTTTCTGAATTAATTAAAGTATCAGCGATAACCTTTGTTATTCTTTTGTGGCAATTAACATTGCCATAGCTATTATAACGGCAAATGTTTTCAATCCATTCATTTCCAATTTTAAGCGGTAATATTTCTTCTGCTACATCTAAACAGATTAAACAATTTCCAAAAGGAATCAATAAGAAAAGTATAATTACTAATATTTGAGAATTTCTTTTCATAAGCATACCTAAATAATTTTTTATTTCTCCGTCTCAATTACAATTAAAAACCTGTCCTTTTCAATATTACTCAACGCACAAGTAGTGTCATAAACTCCAGGATACATATATTTAACTGCTAAATCTATGCGATTGATTTTCTGGAAATATGATATTAAACCATTATGAAATGGTTCAAGTGATGGAAACTTTATTAAACCTTCATTTTTATAAAAGAAAGGATAATACAAATCAAATTTTCCATCGGGAGGTGGTGTGCCAGATGAATTATTTATCCTGTCAACACCAAGAATAGTAACCAGCTTGTCAGGCATGCTGTCCAACACATCTGTTGTATCGTTGTTATTATTTATATAATACATTTAGACATCAGTCTTATTAACATCAATATCCTTAGTATCAAAAGTATAATAATTCTAGTGTAATGCTTCAGTTTCAATTATTTGAAATAAATCTTTCATTGAATCCATATCTTTATTACCTTCATTTCTTATAAAAGAATAGGAAAATCCTTTCAACTGCGGCATCTTGGCTAGAAATATTAATTATGTTTGAAATTCCTTTTTCATATCTCCAGATATTAGTAGGATTTTCAGGATCTGAAAAACCTTCAGGATAAAATCCAGGTATATATTGATGCCGTACTTTCATATGATAATATTATTCAAATATCAATCATTACAAATTTAATTAATTTAAATTGTCACCTTCAAAAACTTCCTCTTTCCTACTTTCAATAATCTTTCGTTCGGTAAATCTAATTAAATTACTATATTATCATTGGAATTTAGGAACAATCGAAGAACCAAAAATTTGTTGTGAAATCACTTATGATTACTTTTAATAATCTTAAACCAAGAGTTGAAGAGAAAGAAGAATTAAGCACTTAAAATGCATCGAAGATATAATATTTTCATCATTCGCATTAGACAGAAGTTCACATTCTATATCTTAATAAGAGTAATAAAATTCAAGTTCATACTCAAATTGCAATCTGTCTGACATATTTAGTAATTTTATTAAGATTCCTTAATAAGACAGGTTTACCGGCATCCTGGTTAATCTTTTCTTTAAGATTTTCCAAAAATATTTCAAGTCTTACTTTTTCTCTCGCCAATGCATAATGTGCAGCAAACTCAGGGTCTTTCAACTGTTCATCTAAATATTCTCTATAATGATTATTTTCACTCATAATTTTTTTCTTGAAAAATATATATTCCTGTATTTTATTGCTTTTTCAATCTCAATGTTTGGGGTTTTTTCAGTTTTCTTAATAAAACCATGTGTAAATATAATTTTCTTTCCGACAAAATAAAAATAAAGTAAACGGGAAATTCTGGTTTCAAATTTAACTCTAAGCTCAAAAATCCCACTTCTTAAGTGTTTTGACATTGTATGAGGTAATTCCTGATTATTAGATTTTAATAAACGAAATTCTTCGATTAAAGCCAAAACATAAGCTTTTTCTTTCTTAGACAAAGTATCAAGGAATTTATTGAATGGGATATTCCCGCTTTCAAGTTCAACAAAATTAATTTCGTATTCTTCCATTTATTATTGTTTAATAGCTAAGCTATAATTTTTTATTCTTCTTCCCAATACCTATTTTCTATTTTCTATTTGCTTTTTACTATCTTCTATCTTCAAATTCCTGCTTCCTCTTTCCTACTTTCAATAATCTTTCGTTTGATAAATCTATTTACTCCAATTCGGCTTACTTAGAAAAATATCCCAATCCCAAAACCTCCACCACGGGGTACCACCAACACCACATCTTCGAGCACAGTATCTTATCCAATCAACATTATAAATTGATTGAATAAATTTATTAGGCTTATCATGCAATTCTTTATATTTTTCAGTTATTGAAAAATAAATTTCTATTGGAGGTTTAAAATTCCTTAAGATAAAAAAATCTAATCCATCTACATTAAAAATAAAATTTGAACGATCAAATATGTTAATATTATCAACAGAATTATTCTCATTTATCAAATTATTAATCTGAATGTCGCCGAAACTATATCCCATTCTAATTTCGGCTTTTGAGTAATTAACTCCTCCAGGTCTTAATAAACCACATTCACAGTCATCATTTATTGGACTCATAGAAAATATATTTTTCCCCGGTTGAATGGTTTCAATATAACAGTCGAAGTTAATCGTATCAAAAACAAAATAATTACATATATTCTTTCCGAAACTGAAGCTTCTAGCATTATCATTCAGCTTAAGAATTGGAACAATACTTATTTTTAAATTCTTATAATTACTGCTATCTCCTTTTAGAAATTTTTCATTCAAATCCGAATCTTGACTAAAAAAATATAACAATTTATCTTTAGCAACTTCTATATATTTACTTTCTAATCGTTTAAATGTTTTCAGAATTCTATCAACTTCACAATTGCAGGAATCGAAATCATTATTTGCGTGAATTGAATTTGAAACCAAAATAAATAATATGACTATTTGAATAAATCTTATCATTGTATTATCTAAATCATTTTTTTGACACCTTCAAAAACTTCCTCTTTCCTACTTTCAATAATCTTTCGTTTGATAAATCTATTTCTGCACGGAAATCGCTCACTTTTTCGCCGTCGAGCATTACTCCGCCCTGCTCTATGAGACGCTTTGCTTCTTTCTTCGAGGGAACGAGGTTTGTCATAACAAGCACATCCATCAATGGCTGAACTGCTGTTGCCAAATCCAATTTCATTTCTTCGATTTCATCGGGAATGTCTTTGTTCTTGAAAATTTTCTCAAATTCTGCAAGTGCATTTTCTCCTGCTTCCTCGCCATGATATATTGCAACGATTGCTTTTGCAGTTCTGACTTTTGCATCACGCGGGTTGAATGAATCCGACTTGAGCTGTTCTTCCATTTCTTTAATGTCTTTTTCCGATGCCCTTGCACCATAGCGGAAGTAACGGACTATCAAGTTATCGGGAATTGACATCACTTTTCCGAATATATCTCGTGGTGTGTCATTGAATGCAATGTAATTGTTGTATGACTTGCTCATCTTCTCCACTCCGTCTGTCCCCTCCAGCAGAGGCATCGTGAGAATTACCTGCGGGGGCATATTATATGCCTTTTGTATTTCCCTTCCGACAAGCAGGTTGAATTTCTGGTCAGTCCCGCCAAGCTCGACATCGGAATTAATCGCCGCAGAATCCATTGCCTGAGCCAAAGGATAGAGCAGTTCGTGAACGCTGATTGGCTGTCCCGATTTGTAACGGTTGCTGAAATCATCCCGCTCGAGAATCTGTGCCACTGTATATTTCGCAGTAAGCTCAATCACATCCCTGAAAGTCATTTTCCCAAGCCATTCGGAATTGTATCTCACTTCAAGCTCCTCTTTCGCAAGAACGATGGTTGCCTGCTCGAGGTAGGACTGCCCGTTAATCCTTGTCTCTTCTAATGTGAGATGGGGTCTCGTTACATTTTTTCCGGTAGGGTCGCCAATCATTCCTGTAAAATCACCGATGATGAGCAAAGCATGATGTCCCAAATCCTGGAACTGCCTCATCTTGTGCAGTACGACAGCATGGCCTATATGCAAATCAGGCCTGCTGGGGTCACAACCCAGCTTGATAATAAGCGGTTTATTCTTTTTAATCGAAAATTCAATTTTTTTGACAAGCTCATCTTCGGGAATAATCTCAACCGCACCTGAGCGAATCAAATCCATCTGCTCATTCAGAGTAGGAAACATTTGCATCCTTATAATTTATGTAATGAAATATATTAGATATATAAATTTAAGAAATAATACAATTTCATTTTTGATTTTTTATTGTATGAATAGCCACTTTCTTCAGATAGTAGTGGTTAAAAAGCTCTGTAAGAGCGGAATATTTATAGCGATGTGAAAAAAGAATTGTTTAGCTCCGTAGGTGCGAAATATTATAGGTTTTTGATTTTTTAAAAATATGTCATCCCTATGGGATTCAATGATTATTTGTTGAATGGTTACTATAAATTTACCATCCCTTCGGGATTCTTAAAACTCCGTAGGCGTTGAATATTAAATTACCACCCCTCAAATCCCGTCCTTATTTAAGGAGGGGAAGAAAAGGGGGGGTATTAATTTTACACTCTGAATTTTTGTCTTATTTCTCGCTCGGAATCTCTCTCTTTTACTGCTTCCCTCTTGTCATATTTTCTTTTCGCCTTGACCACTCCAAGTTCTATTTTGAGGTATGGTCCCCAAAAATAAATACCGAGAGGTATTAGGGTGAATCCTTTTTCCTGTATGGCAGTTTTCAGCTTGACTAATTCCCTGTGTTTGAGTAAAAGTTTGCGGGGACGCTTTGGCTCGTGATTTGCGATATTACCGAAATCATAAGGGCTGATGTGGAAATTCAGAAGATACAATTCAAGGCTGTCCACACTTTTGAATGCGGCATAAGCTTCCTGAAGACTGATTTTACCCTGGCGGATGGACTTCACCTCTGTCCCCTGCAAAGCAATGCCAGCCTCAAAAGTCTGAATAACTTCAAAGTCATGGTAAGCCTTGCGGTTCTTGGC
>JAKAKE010000148.1 GCA_021824625.1 Bacteroidota bacterium
CGGACCCAACGGAGAATTTGACAGAAAGACAGACTTCATATCAATCCCATCGGAATATTTATCACCAGGTAAATTTTTCTACACTCTCAGCGGAGGCAAGGAAATTTTATCGGGCGAATACTTGTTTAACGGGAAAGCATCTGTGGGTTTGACAAGCTGGTTGACAAGCTCGATAGATTATTCAAAAGTTTACAAGCAAAAAAATTACGATTTAGTCGGCTCGACATCTTTGAGAATCAACGGCAATTTCATGCTGAGTGGAGTTGTCGCACCCGATAAATTTTATAAAGGCGGATTGAGAATCAATTCCGAAATTCTCGGAGCTTATGATATAATATACACAGTCAACAAATCGGTTGACAGTGCCAAGGACGTTGAGTTTAATACAATCGAGATAAACGGAGGTTTCCCGAGGATAATTGGCTTACCTGTGAACCTGACGTTCAGGGCAATCAACAGCGATTATGCGGATTTGTCAACAACAAATATAAGTGCATATATGAATATCAATATTTACTCATTAATGCTGACAGGCAGGTACTTTGCTTATCTGACAAACGACAAGACAAACAAGACATTTGAAATGACACACAGCATAAATCCTCAATTAGATTTTAGCTGGTATGACAAACCAAAATTCCTGAAATTTCTGGGAAACACGAGATTCACTTTAGGTAGTATCTATGATATGAACAATGGGAAGTTTATGAACATGGACTTTTCGGTATCTCAGGAAATCACTAGGGGAGCAAACCTTCAGGCAAATCTGAGAAGGGATTTACAATCGAAAATGACTTCAATTAATTTATCATTGATGATGAACCTGACAAATGTACTTTCAAATGTCGGCTTTACATCTGACTTTAAAGGGAACAACAGCTACAACGAAGATGTGAGCGGAATATTAGGATTTGACTCGCAAAAGTTCAATTTATATTTCAGCAATCCCTCAGGAAAAACTTTTCTTGGGAGTGGAGCCGCAACGGTGAGATTCTTTGTTGACAGAAACGGAAATGAGCAGTTTGACGATGATGACGAGGAAGTCAAAGGTGTTGATTTCTACGTGCCAAACGGAACAATAGAACAGGGAACTCCTAGCGGGGGAAGAAGGGTGTATAATCTGATGCCTGGCGGTGTTTATAATGTGTTTGTCAAAAAGGAATCTTTTAAGAATCCTTTTATTGTTCCGAAAATGACTGAGTTCTCTTTTGTTGCAGAACCGAATGCATATAAAAATATTGATGTACCTTGCTATATGACAGGTATAATCGAAGGCATTGTTCTGAGAGTTGACGGTACAGACACAAGCGGCCAGGGTGGTGTAAAGGTTCACATAGTAAACAATGAAACAAAGGATGAGGTAACTGTGCCTGTCTTTTCAGACGGCAGTTTTTATAAGAGTGGAATCTTGCCGGGGAATTATAACATATATGTTGATTCAATGCAGTTGAGAGTGCTGGACTGTGAGCCGCAGCCTCCGTTTATAGACTTTGAAGTTAGAAGCCTTGCAGACGGGGATTATGTGACAGGACTCGGTTTTGCGATTTATCCAAAAACTATATCGAAAAACAAATCAGCTAAACCGTTTGTTAAGGCTGCCTTAAAAGATTCAGCAAAAACTCCTTATATACCCAAATCTAAAAGCGAAGAAAAAGCGAGCGGCAAATATGATAAGAATAAAATCGAAACGGCAGAACCAACAAAAGTTGAACCAAAAATAATTAAAGAAAAAACCTTCTATTATAAATTCACAAAAGATACCTCATTAAGTAAAGAATTGAGGGAGTATCTTGATTTATTAAGTCAACATTTAAAAAATAATATTAAATTCAAAGTATATCTGACGGGATATACCGATAACTTCAGCACACCCGAAGGCACACTTGACATATCAAATAGAAGATGCCGTATTGTCGAGGAATATCTTATTTCAACCGCCATAGATAAGGGCAGGATTATTTCGAAGGGTATGGGTTCTACTAATCCCATTGGCGATAATTCCAAACCAGAGGGCAGGGAAAAGAACAGAAGAATCGTGATAAAAATAGAATAGAATTTTCTAAAATCATTCTATTAATTTTATAATGTCAGGAGTAACTCCTGACATGGTACAAATAATCATGATAAATCTGAAGCTTTTCTTGCTCCGATGAATTTTTGGTAAAGCAATAATCCCACAATACATAGTACACCGATTCCACTGAACAGAAGCCATAGTTCGGATGTATAGGCATATTTTGCAATCTCCTCTTTAGATAAACCGATTGTCTGTGCCGCCTCGATTGCCTTTTCTATTTTCACATTATTTGCCAGGTGAATCTGCGAACCTGCTTCTGTTAATTTTGTTTTGATAAATGCAATCATCGGATTGTCAATGAACCTGACATAAAGAAATGCTCCGATTATTCCTCCTAAGAAAGAGCCGAAAACACCATACAGGAAGCCGAATCCGAGATATGTGGCTTTTTTGTCGGGCGGTGCAATTATTCCGAGATAAGATAGAAATTTCGGATGTGCTGTCATTTCTCCTATTGAAAAAATGAATATTCCGGTGATAAAAACCCAGATGTTTGAGCTGATTGCAAGTATGCCCATTCCGAGAGTAGCCATGCTGATTCCGGCAATCATTGTAGGAAGTGCTTTTGCTTTTTTGACGAGCATCGAAACGAGAATCTGTAACATGATTATGGTGAATGCATTAATGACAGTTACATGCTCGACGTCGAAATGCCAGTTCAGTCCTGTGATTCCATTGACGAAATTATCGAGTTGAGTCGCATCAACAAATGCTTTTACATACCACAGAACGCTGTCGAACATCTGGAAATACAGAATCCAGAACCATGAATAAATGAAGATAAAAAGAATAAATCTCCAATCTTTAAACACCATCCAAATCTTATTAAATATATCTTTGATTACTTTTCCTAAAGGTTCTTTCTCTTTTGATAAATCTTTCACAGGTTCTTTGTAAATGAATATTGTAGGGATGAGCATTGCACCGGTGCAAATTGCAGAGGCAATTATAACATAAGACCAGTGCATTGATTTGAGCCACGGAACAAGAAACATCGGGAACAGGAAAGCACCGAGATTGATTGACCAGTAAAATATTCCGAAGCCGAGTGTGTTTGTCCTTTCATCTGTTACACGTGCTATAGTACCTGATATGACAGGCTTGAAAGTTCCCGCACCCAAACCCATAATCACAAGAGAAGCAAATACTGCAAAATAACCTGTCGTCTGGCTTGTGAGGAAATACCCAAGGCCCAAAAGTGAGAAAGCCACCATCAATGTTTTGCGGTAACCCATGCGGTCGGCAATAGCACCCGATAGTATGGGCAGGATATAGAGCAACGGTTGTATTGTGCCTTTGATGATGCCGACGCCTTCCTTGGAAAACCCAAGCTGGTCGGTAAGATAAATCGAGAGTATGCTCATCATACCATAGTAAGAGCCTCTCTCAAAAAACTCGAACATAATCGAAATCCAATATATCAGAGGAAAGTCCCTGAACCCTGCTTTTTTCGTTAATTCCTGGACCATGCGGCTAATCTCAATAATTTTACAATTGCTTTTTTAATATACTAACAATATACAAAAGAAAAGAAAAATTATAATGTTCATTTGATGGTTATCGGTTTAATTACATTTTCAATTCCTGTTCGATCTTATATCGCACTGAGTTCATCAGTTCCTTTTCTTCGCTCCTGTCAACAAGCTGGCCGGCAGCCATTGGTTTGCCTATTATCAGCTTCACCTGTCCGCGAGTGAAGTCGAATGACTTTGAAGGAAGAATTTTGTTTGTACCGACTATTGTAACAGGAATAATATTTTTTCCTGAACGTGAGGCAAGCACGAATGCACCCCGCTTGAAAGCACCAAGAGAGCCATCTTTGGAACGTGTGCCTTCGGGGAAAATGACAACGGACACATCTTCCTGAACTGATTTCAATGCTTCTTCGAGTCCAGCCATGGCGTTTCGAGGGTCGCTCCGGTTAACAGAAATAAATGGGGAGCTTTTCAAAGCCCATCCCATAAAGGGGATTTTCTCAAGCTCACGTTTGTACATAATTCTTATGTTGTCAGGAATCATTCCGAGTACGACAGGTATATCGAAAAGACTTGCATGGTTTGAAACATAGATGTTAGTTATACCGGGTTGAATGTTATCAATTCCAACAACCTGAACATCAACGCCACAGACTTTGAGCAATATTTTGCCCCAACTGTGTGTGTTTTTGTAAAACACATCCTTCCTTCCGCTGATTTTCATAGCAAGTAATACTTTCACAGCAAAAAAAATAGTAATTGCAAAAATTTCAGTCAAAAGGAAATATAGTTGTAATTTTTTCCCTAATCTTGAAAACACACTCCACATTCTGCAAAATTAACTTTTACAAACTATATTACAGAGTTCAAGAACGCTTTGGTCAGTAATCTTATAGAATCGCTGAAGCCCTGCGGGCCTGCAAGCCAAAACACCGTTCCTTTGCAAAATTTTAAGCTGCTTCGACACATTAGCCTGGAGAAGTCCGGTTTTTTCGATAATCTCAGTAACGCATTTCTCGCCGGAGAATAATGTCCTGAGAATCTTCAGCCTCGACGGCTCGGACATAGCCTTGAACCTTGAAGCCATGTCCTTGATTTCTGCATCCGTAAAGTTGTACTTCTTTTCCATAGCATCCCTTGATTAGTAGTAAATATTTGAACACTTAATTATTATATTAATGAACCTAACCTCGCCTTATATTTTATAAGGGTAAAACCTAACCGAATTTAAATATAAAAAAAAAATTAAATATTTCACCATGAAATTTTCAATACATAAAAATAATTCACGGGAATTTGTTAATAATTTATATGCTATAAGTTTTAGAATTTGGTAAACTATTATAATTTATGGTGTTAGCATGTATATAAAAAAAAAGGTTAATGTGGATAAAATTGTTAACAATCTCACGTTTATGTTGAAAACGTGTTGAAAATACTTTTTTTTAATAATTGAAAAATGAACTAATGATAGAAACAGAACAAAAAAATTTTTTTAGTTTCGATAATATTTTATCTTTGCATATTAGAAGTTAGAAAAAAAATATTCATATCAAAATAAAATTTTTTTCAACAATTACTTTGGAGGTTTTATGAGGTTAAAATTATTTGTTATTATTCTTGTTGCAGTATTTGCAATTGCATTGCCATCAAAAAGTTTGGTTGCACAATCGTACAACAATGCAATTTCAGCTAATCCAATTGCTCTTGCTTACGGTATGTTTAATGCTACTTTCGAAAGTAGAATGTCAGCCGCCAATTCATTTACCATATCGGGTTATTATTGGAGTTTTGGTAGTTGGACAGCTTTTGGTATCGGTGGTTCTTATAGATGGTATTTAAAATTAATACAAGACAACAAAAAGCCGCTTGAAGGCTTGAGTGCTGGGCCAGCTCTTGCTGTTGGATTCTGGAAATGGGACAATACATATTATAATTATGGTGGAGGTACATCAATAGCCATAGGCGGTGAAGCAGCTTATAAATGGGTATTCGATGGATTCGTTGTTGAACCAATTTTGCAAATCATGTTTAATGTTGCAAATATTCAAGGTTTAGATTATAGACCATTTGGTGCAGGTGTTAATTTAGGTTATGCCTGGAACTAAAAGATATTTTTTAATGAATATAAAAGCCGTGGGACTGAGTTTCACGGTTTTTTTTTTCACTGATTACTTAATTTCAAACTATGTTGTTTTATTAAACCCAAATTATTCATTAGGAAATTCATAATAGTTTGTAAGTGTCATGCTGAGTAAAGTCGAAGTATCTCATTCGTGTAAGAGATTCTTCGTCGTTTCACTCCTCAGAATGACAAGCTTGTTCTTAGTCCTTATGTATTTCATAGTTTCTAATGAATATTTTGGGTTAAATATTCATACTTCATTGTCATTCATCGAATTTCCTGATTCAATCTGCTCAATAATTTCTCTTGCATCAGTTTCATAAATGCTCGGAACGTAGATTTTTACTATTGCTAAATTTCCAACGGTCAGTTGATGTGGGGAATCAAACTGGGATAAAATCTGCACGGGTATGCCTGCACTTTCGAGGTTTACCTTGAACATTTCAGCATTCATCAGAGTGTTAGTTGTGTAAATCAAAAGCCAGGGATATTGCTCTTCTTCGTTGTTATTGTGTTCTATCTCCGCACCGCATACGGGACAGGTTGTCGTGTCTTCAATTTCCGAATTACATATTTGGCATTTAATTTTTATCATAGAATGAGTATAAATTTATCCGTTTCTTCTGCCTGTAATATTTCTTTTGTATTATTATCGTGAACGAAGGCGACAATTTTCAGCTTTTCAATTCTCCAGTCTTTTCCTTCGGGTATTTTATATGTGTAGCTTTTTTTGATTACATCGCCGGCTTTAATATCGCCGGAATATAGTTGTTCTCCCCAAGTGGAATTCATCGTTGTCCTGAAAACATGATTATGAACATAATCTTCAATATCAGGCGGAGTTTTCCTGTAATCTGTCTGATACTGCACTATGCTGTCTTCGAGTATAGCAACGACAATCCGGTGGTTAGAATTACCTTCTTTCATATACGTTACATCTGCATCAACGGTAATTTCTTTGCGGTTTATGCTGTAGAATACATTTAATTCTATTTTCATCTCGGGTTCAGATGTTAATAATGAATTAACAGCAGCACTCCACTTAGACGGGGTAATTATCCTCGAGCCGTCATAATTTATCCTGTTAACCATTCCGTTTGGATTTCCCGCATCGCTTATTCCGAAGAACCCGTCCCACTCGGTAGCTTCAGGAGTTCTGAAATCATAAGGATGCGATTTGGTTGGAATTGCAAAGAAGCCGGAATGAACTGTCATTAGAATTACTCTTCCTGGATATAAAGCTGTAATGTCGCGTGCAACTTCTGCCGCTGCAGGGCAGTTACCGCATCTGAAACCTGTGTAATCTTCGATTAAAATTTTCCTTGCGTTTTGAGAAGTGTCAATGTTCTTATTAACAGACTGCTTATAATCACTTGTAATTTCATCACAACTTATAAGTATTAATGAGAATAACAGAACTAATGAAAATATATATAATGTCTTCAATTTATCTCCTTATCAGAAAGTTGACGAAACACTTAAAAAGAAACCTTTGGAAGCAGGAACGGGCCTGCAAACTCCACCAACGCACAACAAGCCGCCGCGCTGCCTTCCGTAACCGAACTGCACCCTGGTAGCTTCGTGTATAAATGCGAATGAGCCGTTTAAATAGTGTAATTGCCTCGATGAATCATCATTGCCATAATTATACTCATCAAAAACAGTGAAATACCATGAAGGTGCGATTGTGTATTCAAGCAGGAACATGAGCCAGTTTCCGTTTGTATTATCCGGTACTTTAATAACAGAATCTTGTTTCGCCCAAATATGCTGGAATTCACCCTTAATTGAGTTGGACTTCGAAATCAGGTAGGTTATTTCTGCAATGGCAATAGTTGCATTTACTTTTCCATATTTTCCAGCACTCTCATTCTCCATCACATCTTTATTATAGACAAGATTGATAAAAGTAAAAATAGATTTGAATTCCTTTGCCCATTTTTTTGTCAGTTCAAGATTAATATCACGGAAGAAAAGTCTGTCGCCGAATTTAAACATCGAAGATTTATAGGTATTCACATGTCCGTTTGAAGTATCAACATTAAGAGGAGTTTTATCCATCGAATTTATTTGTGAATAATTCAGTGAAAGAGTAGTTCCATAGTCTCCGCCAAAGAATGTATTTTTCGGGAAAGTATAAGTCAGTTCAGCTTGTAAGCCAATTTCTCCGTTTAATTGAGTGGCAAAAGGATATAATGTCGCAAGCCTGTAAATATGCTGTTTAGTCAACGGAGGAATAAAATTCAGATTGAGATTATTACCGCGAGCATCCCTGTCGCTTCGGAAATCCATATTATCAATTGTGTGGAAATTCACCGTGGCTCCGAATCCTGACGGATAATAAGATGCAGTGAACATCAGTGCTTTGCCCGGATTGAAACTGAAATTATTCGAGGCGCTTGGGTCGTTGTATTTATAAGCATACTCGCCTTCAAGCATAAAATCGCTTGCATTGACTGATAGTTTACCTGACCAGGCGAGAACATTTGCAGGCAAGTTGTAAAACGATTCCTGGTCTGCCTGATATTTGCTTATAAGGCTGCCTTCAACAGTAGTCTGTAATGGAAGTAAATCAGGAAAGATAGTATTCAACTCGAACCTGCTGTTTCCCCCCCTGACAATACCCACACCGTTTGACCAAAATGAACGCTGGCTGCCAATCAATCCTGTCAGTTCAATTCCATCGGAGGGCCTGAATTTCATCCGCACACCATCAACGGCATTGTCGTAACCCAGTAATCTTTCTTCATACGCTCTGAATATTAATCCACTGCCGAATTGTTCATAAAAATTTCCTGCAGTAACATTAATCATATCTGATTTAAATTCAGCAAATCTGTATGCAATGCCACTACCTTTGTATCGGGGGTCTATTCCTAAGATTGGATTGAGATATGTTTCATACCGCATACCCATCGAAAAATTTCCGGCAGTGTAATTGAGATATAGAAAACCATTTGATAAAATCTTTTCTTTGACTTCCTGTGCACCGATAATTGAATCCTTCTGATAATATTGAGCATCGAGCTGGAAGTTGCCCGAAAGATTCCCCTTCTCAAACAGGTCTTGCGAGGACAAAGTATAATCAGATATAATAAAAAATAATATAATGAGAAAAATCTTTTTCATAATTCCCGGAGTAATATAACATATAAAATCAAAAAAAGACTGACGAGCAGTCCGATTAATTTGTTAGCACAATTTAATTTATTCCTCTTCCTCTTTTGTCTCAGCTATCAACCTGTGAACTTCCATTTCTAATCCTTCATTATTATTGTTAAGCTGAATGTAAGTAGTAAAATCATTAATGGCATCATGTTTCCTGTTCATAATTTTATTGACTAATGCCCTGCCGTAAAAAGCAACTCCATTTTTTGGATTAAGTTCGATAGCTTTATTATAATCCACCATGGCAGACTCAAAATTCTTCTGCTGGTAATATGCAATTGCACGGGCATAATAATAATCCGATTCTTTCGGTTCAGCAGCGATAGCCGAGGTAAAATTGAAAATAGCATTTGTCATATCACCGGTTTTATAGAAGATTAATCCCCTGCCATAATAAGCCTGGTGATAATTCCCGTTCAATTCGATTGCTTTCGAAAAATCATTAATAGCGTCCTGATACTGCTCTAAATAAGTATATGCAAGCCCTCTGCCATAGTATGTAGGAGCATATCCCTTGAACTTTTCGATAGCAAGAGTATAATTTGCAATTGCTTTTTTGTAATCTTTGCCGAGTATTGCCTTATAGGCAGTTTGAATATAGCCCTCTTCCTTTTTTTGAGAAAAAGAAAGCCCGGTGAGTAAAAACATTAATAATAAAGCTGTAATAATTATTCTGATTTTCATAAAATTACCATTCAACTTATTTCACAATTTCATTCTTAATCTTAAATATCATTGTAATTTAAAAAATTTTGGACATTAAAGAAAAAAAATATGATTAAAGCATTTTTTATTTATTCTTATTTTATTAGTATTTTAAGCCTATGTTATAAACGAAAAAATAAATTATGAATAATATATTATGAGAAAATTCAGCCTTTACCTTTTCGTATTATTTGTTAGTATAGTCCGACTTTACTCAGTTGATTATTTCTGGATAGGAGGCTCGGGGAACTGGTCGGAAATCAGCCACTGGGCTACAATTTCAGGAGGAACGACAACACACCTTGTCGTTCCCACTCAGGACGATGATGTATATTTTGATGCAAATTCGTTTAACCAGAACGGCAGCATTATCAGGATAAATTCTTCCGCAGTATGCAAATCTTTGAATTGGACAGGCGCCAAAAATAATCCAACACTTGCAGGAGACTTTAATAATCTTAGGATTTACGGCTCACTCACATTAATTCCTGCTATGAATCTTACATTTGCCGGACAGATTTATTTTGAGTCAATTAATATTGGCAATACGATACGGACGGCGGGGAAACAACTTAAATACAATGTTACTTTCAATGGAGCCGGAGGCAGCTGGACTTTGCAGGACGGGCTTGACGTTACAGGAAATATCACACTAATAAACGGTAACTTATACATGAATAACCAGCCTGTAACATGCTCGAGATTTGTTTCAAATAATACGAATCTAAGAATATTAAATCTTGGGTCATCAGTCATTACCCTCACCGGCAATGGCAATAATCCGGAATGGAATATTAATTCATCATTTTTGAATTTTTCGGCTGGTTCTTCTAAATTATTTTTCACAGGTTCTGCCGTCAATATTATTCCCGGAAATGGCTTGTCTTATTATTTTGTTTCAGTTGATGATTCCACATCCACCCACACCCTGAATGATTCATCTTCTTACAGAAGATTTGAATTTAAGGGCAATGGGGTAATAATGAAAAACAACTTCTTCGATACATTGATTTTCGCTCCCGGTAAAATCTACGAACTCGACTCGGGTAAGGTTCAGTTAATCGGGAATTCATTAAAGGCAGTTGGTAATTGTACAGGCTCAATTATTATTCGTTCACGTGTTCCAGGATTTCATACAACATTCGCAAAGACTAACGGCAGTGTTGATGTTGATTATGTAACATTAAAAGATTGTCACACCCAGGGGCTTGCAACCTTTACTGCTAGAAATTCTGTTGACCTTGGTAATAACACGGGTTGGTATATATTCAAAGCAACCCCTATTAATTTATATTGGATTGGCGGCTCCGGCAACTGGACAGACCCTGCTCACTGGTCAAGAACCAGCGGCGGTGCCGGCGGAGCATGTATTCCTACACCTTATGACAATGTTTTTTTTGACAATAATTCATTTACTGCCGATTCGCAAACAGTGTTCCTGAATACTACAAATGCATCATGCAATAACATGCGTTGGAATGGCGTTGGATTTACCCCGGCACTCGATGGGCCAAATATAAATTCACTAAGTATTTACGGTGCCCTCGAGTTGAGTCCTCTGATGAATCTTAAGTTCCAGGGGCTGGTTTATTTTGAATCACAGTCAGCAGGAAATACTGTTTATTCAGGAGGAAGACAGTTTATAAATAATGTTATATTTAATGGTGCGGGTGGTGAATGGATTTTGGCTGATGCTCTGAGTTGTGCTTCGAGTGTTATTCTTAATAATGGCACCTTAAGGACAAATAACCGGACAGTAACTTGTGAGAGATTCATTTCTGATGGCAATAAGCCAAGAGGTTTGATACTCGGTTCATCACTTATATCCCTGATAGGAAGCGGTAAAAATGCCCAGTGGAATGTCAGTGATATTAACCTTATATTTGATAGCGGAACCTCTACAATACGATTTATTGGCAAGGATGTGAGTATGTTTTCCGGTAACGGACTGACTTACAATATCGTTGAATTTTTTGACCCGAAAGAGACTTATTCTCTTTACAGTGCTTCAACATTCAATCGGGTAACTTTTTTTGGAAATGGAATCATATTCGACAATAATATATATAATGACCTTATACTCTCTCCTGGGAAAAGTTATATTTTATACAGCAACTCAATCCAAACCATAAATGATAGATTGAGTGCATCAGGCACCTGTTCCGCTCCAATTTCAATAAGAAGCACAACCACAGGTTCTCATGCAACTATCGAAAAAAGCACCGGTTCTGTTTCCGTTGATTATGTAACACTGAAGGATATTCATACACTTGGAGCCGCATCTTTTATTGCCAATAGTTCAGTAGATATGGGTAATAATACCGGCTGGACAATAAATTCAATCAATCCGAAAAATTTGTACTGGGTCGGTGGAACCGGAAACTGGAGTGATGGCACACATTGGTCTTCGACAAGCGGAGGTATCGGAGGTTCATGTATTCCAACTGCAATTGATAATGTGTTTTTTGATGTCAATTCATTCAAAATGCTTGGGCAAACTGTTTATCTTGATTTCAGAAATGCCGCATGTAATGATATGAATTGGACAGGTTCAAACTTTCAGCCGACATTTGCCGGCGACAGCGTTGACATCAGGATTTATGGTTCTATGACTTTCATTCCTGCAATGAATATAACTTACAATGGACAATACATATTTGAAGCAACAATTTTGGATAAGAGAATTACATCAGGTTTAATACCAGTTATTAGTAATTATTTATTCAACGGAGTAGGAGGAAGCTGGTACATTCAGGATGGGATTAATACATCAGGCAAAATCTTCCTTTACCACGGCATCCTCAATACAAACAATAAACCCATAACTTCATCACATCTTGTCTCAGACATGGATAACACAAGGGCGCTTGTGCTTGGCAATTCAACGGTAACATTGACAGGAAGCGGTACCAATCCTGAGTGGTACCTGCTTGACAGGAATATATTTTTCAATTGTGGTAAATCAAATATAATTTTTACAGGTTCTGATATCGCTATGGTTTCAGGCAAAGGGATGAAATATAATAATGTGGAATTTACAAATCCCTCAACGAACGTTCAGGTATATGATTCAGCTTCATATAACAAAGTAATTTTCCGCGGGAATGGAAGAATATATAACAGCAGCCGTTACGACACACTCACTTTTTCACCCGGCAAAACCTACATTCTAAATAGCGGCAACACACAATATATTGGAAAGCACATAGATGTGAGAGGTAATAATTGTTTTCCTATAGTTCTGCGGGCATCAACTTCGGGTCAGGTAGCATATATATATCAGAACTCAGGTATTGTGTCCGGTGACTTTATTGAGATGAGTGATATGGTGGCAACCGGAAGTGCAACTTTTTATGCAGGTAAGTTTAGTAAAAATATTGCTAATAATAACAATTGGATTTTCAATAATTCACCGGGATATATTTATGGTTTAGGTCCCGATATGGACATTTGCCCCGGTGAAATTATTAAGACAAGCAACTTTAACGGTGCCATTTCTTATCTCTGGCAGGATGGAAGTACCGATTCAGTTTATTCGATTACTAAGCCGGGCATTTATTGGGTTATTGCATCTTATGCAAATAATTGCTCTTATACAGACACAATTGTCGTTACGATGAAGCCAACACCTATCGTTGATGCGGGAAGGGACACAGTTTTTTGCCAGGGTGATATCGTTTCGGTTCGAATGAACGGGAATGCAATAGGTGGAGTTACACCCTACCAGTCAATCCGTTGGACACCTTCAACCGGTTTGAGTAATCCCAATTCACTTACTCCTTTGGCTACACCTGCCGTAACAACAACTTATGAATTGGCTGTTACCGGAGCTAACGGTTGCGTTGGACGCGATACTATGACTATTTCAATTAATCCGAATGTGGTACTTGAATTTCAAAATGTAACTGATTCTCTCAATTTCAAACCGGTCTGTGTTACGGGAACTTCGGATACACTACTAATAATACACAATGCTTCTCTTGGAGAAACAACAATCCTTGCTGATATTAATCCAACAGCACTATTCTCATTGGATAATAATCCGATGTCAATAAAATTTGCACCTGACGAAACAAAAAACATAAGAGTAAGAAGTTTCGGCAATGGCACTGAAGGCTTTTATACAGGAACATTAACCTTTACTGATGTGTGTAATAATGTCCGCACAATTGAACTTAAATCGTTTATTTTTCAGCCTTCAATGTCATTCAGTGATACACTTGACTTTGGAAATATATGTATTAATCAATCTGCCGATAAAAATTTCAGCTTTACAAATTCATCTTCGAGAGCAACATCATTTACCGGTAAACTTGACAGTACATCCCTGTTTTCTCTGATGGATTATTCGCTTACTAAAGAGTTTAATAAGGGTGAATCTCGTGATGTTCCGATTTTCTTCAAAGGTTCATCAGTTGAAGGAATTATTTTGGATTCTCTTGTCGTGACTGATTCATGTGGAAGTCCAAAAACTCTTACTCTAAAAGCTAATGTTTTTCAGCCAAAGATTGGAGTTAAGGATACCATTGATTTCGGTGATGTTTGTATAAACAATCAGAAAACTGTTTCATTTAATATTACAAATGTTTCTATTCTACCGACAAGTTTCATCACAAACAATTCTTCAGGTATGTTTTCTGTTGTCGGGAATGTATTTGCATCAACTTTCATGATAAATGAAACCAGAGCAGCAGATTTGAAGTTCAATGGTTCATCTACACTCGGTCCCTTGCAGGATACTTTGCAGATTATTGATACATGCGGTGGAATAAAATATATAATACTACTTGCACGAATTGTTGACCCGCAATTCACAGCCGACAGCTTGTCATTATTTATTGACTCGGTTCAAAACGGAATGACAGCTGCGAGAAGGGTCGTAATCAGAAACAATGGAAATTCAGTTATTCACGTGGACAGCATTTCCACGCCGCCGCAATTATTCAGTGTAACAGCAGTCAATCCGGCTTTGCCTGTTGACCTGTTACCGGGCGATTCACTTGTATTCAATCTTGAATTTTTCGCAGATGATGATATACTGCATACTTTCAATTTGATTGTATTTGCATCTCAGCCTTGTCAATTAGTTCAAACAATTCCTGTAAGTGCACAAGGATTACCGGTTACCGCTAAAGCGTATCTTATGATTCCTATTGATAGTGCTTCAGTCGGAGAACCTATAACAATTCCAATAATACTGACATCATCTGAAGGTATGATTCAAAGCGGAATTACAGGATATAAAATTAGTATAGGTACAAACCGAACTGTCTTGAAGCCTCGCGGCAGTACACCGCAGGGAGTCTTTTTAAACGACATAAGAATTATTGAATTTAGCGGTACACTGAAGGATACCGTCGGCACATTAGCTCAACTTCAATTTATACCGGCACTTGGTGATGAGGAATGCAGCAGTATTGATTTTGTTTCTATCGAATGGACTGGTGGTTTATGCAATTCATACCCAACACCTGGACAGTTCTGCATTGCGGGTTTATGCAGAGAAGGCGGAACAAGGCTTATTTCACCAGGACAAATAACTTTGTTTGATGCCATGCCGAATCCGGCAGATGAGGAAATTACTTTCGAGTTCGAGTTAATCGAAGAAGCTCCAACCTCGCTTGTTATTTCCGACATGTTTGGCAGAACAAAAAATATTTTTGAGGAACCAAATCCGATAGCCGGAAAATACAAGCTTGAATATTCGACAAATACACTTGAAAGCGGTGTGTATATGTATATGCTTCGAACTCCAACAATTTTATTAACAAAATTTTTCAGCATAGTAAGATAATACCTAAGGAGAATAAAAATGGTTCTTGTTGAATTTTCTATGTTCCCTACCGACAAAGGGGAAAGTGTCAGTAAGTATGTTTCTCAGATTATTGATTTGATTGATATAAGCGGAATCACTTACCAGCTAACTCCTATGGGAACAATACTCGAAGGCTCGTGGGATGATGTATTCGGGGTAATCACCAAATGCTTTAAGGTGCTGGAACCGCAGAGTAACAGAATTTCAACTTCCATTAAAGTTGATTTCAGAAAAGGGGATAAATCCCGGATGAAATCAAAAATTGAGAAGATTGAAAGTCTTTTGCAGAGGAATATTAAGAATTTAATTGTTGACCCCTTATGAACAAAATTCTTGTTTTGTCAATTGGCAATGATATAATGGGTGATGACGGTGCCGCATTCGAGGCGGCTAAGCTAATACAACAGAGATTTCCTGATGAAGTAGATTATGAGAGTGTTTATGGCGGAGGAATGGAAATTCTCGATTTTCTCGAAAGCAGGGAAAAGGTATTAATTCTCGATACAATCTCCGAAAACGGAAAACCTGCCGGTACAATCACAGAAATTGATAAGGAAGAATTTCCTGTCATTTTATCCTCATCACCCCACTACATCGGCTTACCCGAAGTAATGAGGCTTGCCAACATATTTGAAATTGATTTTCCTGCAACTGTAAAAATATTAGCTATTCACACGGAACTTCAGTATGAAGTAACTGAAGAACTGAGTCAACAAATAAAAAGTTCATTACCGACTTATGCTAACCATGCAATTCAGATACTTGAAGGATGGATGAAAGAATAAGTAAATTTATTTATTATTATACACAAGAATCACAAACCAAAAAATATTATACTTACACCACAAATTAGAATTGCTAATCCTGCAAGAGCATGAACGTATCTTTCAAGCTTATGAAAAGGTAAAAGATTTATACCTTTCAATCCCAGAAAAGTCATAGCAAGCATTGTTACAATTGTTACAAATCCAAATACAACCGTTACAACTCCAACAGCAAAATAGTTCTGCGATGCCGCAGGGTACAGCAGCAGTGGTATTAACGGTTCACAAGGGCCAAAAGCAAAAATTATGAATAGCATCCAGGGAGTAATATTCTTTTTTTCTGTTGTATGAATGTGCAGATGATTTTCTACATGTGTATGTACGTGTTCATGTTCATTACCATCCTGATGAATATGTACATGAGAATGAGGTTTATTCTTTATAGATTTCTTTATTCCCCAAATCATGTAAAGTAGTCCAAAGCTTATTAACAGCCAACCTGCAATTTCTCCGCGACTCGATTCAAACATTTTTATTGAAGAAATTGTAATGCCAAGTGCAATTCCTATCATTCCGATAATGACTGATGATAGAATATGACCTACACCGCAGAGGCTCACAATTGAAAACACTTTAGTATTTGACCAGTTTCTTGCTTTTGAAATAGCTATAAATGGTATATAATGGTCAGGTCCGACAATCGTATGTACAAAACCTAAAGTAACAGCAGTAACAGATAAAATTAATAACTCAGACATAAATTTATTTTCATTAGTAATTAGTCAATAGTAATTAACAAATTCTCGGTAATTGCTCTCCGGAAAGCATATCAACAATTCTCATGCTCCCTATACTTGTTTTCATTCTAACCAAACCGGGATGAGCTTCAACCACTTTTCCGATTATTGAAGAATCCCTGCCATAAGGGTGATTCTTCATAACCTGCAATACTTTTTCAGCATCTTCAGGAGAAACAAAAATTATAACTTTACCTTCGTTTGCAACATATAATGCATCAAAACCCAAAATTTCACATGCCGATTTAACATTGTCTTTTATAGGAATTGCATTTTCTTCAATCACAATTCCGAGATTTGATGACATTGCTATTTCATTCAAAATGCTTGCTACACCTCCGCGGGTTGGGTCACGCATAGTATGAATATTATTTGATACACTCAGCACATCATTCACTAATCCATTCAGAGGACAGCAATCGCTAATTATTTCAGATTCAAATTCAAAGCCCTCTCTCTCAGATAAAATTGCTATACCATGTTCAGCAATGTTACCGTTGATAATTATTACATCACCTGGCTTACAATTCTTTGGTGATATGTTAACATTTTGAGGAACAAGAGCAATTCCTGCAGTATTAATAAAAATTTTATCTCCCTTACCTTTTTCGACAACTTTTGTATCGCCTGTTACAATTTGCACACCTGCGTTGTCGGCGGCTTGTTTCATCGAGTTAGATATTTTCCAGAACTCTTCAATGGAAAATCCTTCCTCTATAATAAAACCGGCGGAAATAAAAAGAGGATTTCCTCCGCACATTGCCAAATCATTAACCGTACCGTAAACTGAGAGTGAGCCTATGTCCCCGCCCGGGAAAAATATAGGATTGATTACATACGAATCGGTAGTAAATGCTAATTTAATTCCTTGAATATCGAGTAATGCGCCATCATGCTGTAAATCTAAAGAGGGATTATTAAAAACTTTTACAAATAATTCACTGATTAACTGATGCGACATGTAACCACCGGCACCGTGAGATAGAAGTATTTGTTTGTAATCACTGATTGGTGTCGGACATGACATTCCTGAACTTATATTGTTTTCAATTTTCATATTTCCTAATTCCCATTTCCCAATTATCCATTATTAATGTTCAATTATCAATTCTTCTATATCTATAATATGCCGCACAAGCACCTTCGGATGAAACCATGGGTGCACCAAGTGGGTGTTCCGGTTTACAATTATTTCCAAATGAACTGCATATATCCGGCTTTTTTAATCCCTGCAATATTTCACCTGCAATGCAAATTCCCTTATCAATTTTTTCGTTTATTTTAAAATCAAAATTCATTAGGGCATCATATTTTTTATATTCATCCCTCAATCTTAATCCGCTATTCTTCATGATGCCAATACCTCTCCATTCTCTATCTTCATTTATGAACACTTTATTGATTATTTCCTTTGCTTTTGTATTACCTTCTACTGTAACAGTTCTCGAATATTGATTTTCAACTTCACATCGCTTTTCTTCGATTTGTTTAACGGTCATATAAGTTGCATTCATAATATCAAGAGGTTCAAAGCCGGTTGCTACAATTGGAATGTGGTATTTCTCGGATAGAATTTCATATTCGTTTAATCCCATAACAGTGCAGACATGCCCTGCCGCAAGGATACCATGCAATTTAATTTGAGCATTTGAAAGTAAAGTTTCGATTGCCGGAGGTACAAGCATGTGTGAACAAATCATAAAATAATTATTCAAATTAAATTTTTCTGCTTCCAGAACAGCCCTTGCATTTGCAGGAGCAGTCGTTTCAAATCCTACAGCAAAAAATATTACTTTCTTTTCTGGATTATCTTTTGCAATTATCACGGAATCTAAAGGCGAGTAAACCATTCGAATATCAGCACCATTAGCTCTTGCAGAAAGCAAATCTTTTGTAGAACCGGGAACTCTGAGCATATCGCCATAAGAAGTGAGTAGTACATCTTTCCTCATTGCAAGCTCGATTGCTTTATCAATAAAATCAACCGGAGTAACACAGACAGGACAACCCGGACCGTGAATTAATGTAATTTTGTCAGGTAAAAATTCTTCAAGATTATATTTTAGGATTGTATGAGTTTGACCGCCACAAATTTCCATTATAGATATTTTTCTGGTGGTAATATCATGAATTTTATCAGATACAACTTTTATTAATTCCTGATTTCTATATTCGTCAATGTATTTCATTGTTCAATTTCGTAACTCATAATTTCATTAATCAAATCTATATTTTTTTGCGCTTCTTCTTCATTTAAAACATTTAATGCGAAACCGACATGAACCACAACATAATCTCCGACATTAGCTTCAGGAACTAAATCAAGGCAAACATCTTTGATAATTCCGTTGA
>JAKAKE010000062.1 GCA_021824625.1 Bacteroidota bacterium
GAGAGAAAAGAAATGGCAGTGAATAATGAATAATGAAAATAATGAACTATAAAATATTATCAATTTGTTTTGTTATTGCAATTTCGTTTTTCCTTTATTCATGTAATGAAGGTGGAAAAAAATCAGATGATAATGATGCAATGACTTCAGGGAAATTGACTGTCTATTGTGATGAAGCCCTTTACAATCTCATGCAACCAACTTTCAGAATGTATGACAGCACATTTCCCGATATAAAGCTTACAACCGTCAAAGTGAATGCGAGGGAGGCAATGGCGAAGCTTTTATCAGCTAATGCAGAAGCAATTATTATGGCACGTGATTATCTCAAGGATGAAGACTCCTTAATGAAAAAATTTAATGTTAAACAATATCCGGTAATGGTATGTGCTGAAGATGCCCTTGTTTTTTACACGCAAAAAAGTTTTCCTTTGGACACTTTGACCGAAACTCAATTAAAAAATGTCTTATTGAATGGGCAATCCCTTCCCGGATATTTTCATGCAATAAAGTCGGAACCAAAATTTGTAATAAATAATAATTCGTCATCTGAGTATGCGAATTTTATCTCTTTAGTTGCTAAAAATCAGACTATAAAAAAGAAATTATTAATGTTTGCGGGTTCAGATTCTGTAATAAATTATGTGAAAAACAATTCCGGAACAATAGGAATCGGATATCTTTCACAGATAGCTAAGGACACAAACTTAAAAGGAATTAAAATAAGTTATATTGACAGTGCCGGTAAATATGTATTTCCGCATACTGTTCACCAGGCAAATGTTTTAAGGGGGAATTATCCATATATTGTTCCATTGAAAATATATTTGCTTCAGGATATGAAAAACAAAGCCTTTTGGTTTGGGATGTTTTTATCAAAAGAAGGGGTTGTTCAGAAATATTTTTTAAAGGCTGGAATTGTTCCCGTATATGCACAAATAAGGTTGGTTGAAGGAGAACAATACTGATAATGAAAAAGATAAATTATAAAATATCAATTGAAAATTGGGTATTGAAAATTAACTGAAAGTTTTAATTGTAATTAGAAAAACTATGAAGAGTGTATTGAATATTTTAGCAGTAATTGTCAGCATTTGCAGTTTGTATGGGCAATCTACTTATGAAGCAATCAGGAATTATGTCTTTAACGGGGATTATATGAAAGCTGCCGCACTGATTCCTGCGGCTATTAAGGAGAATCCGAAAAATGAAGCCTTGTTGATACTCTGCGGTGATGTTTATTTAGAACTTGACAAACTTGATTCAGCTTTGATTATGTATAAAAAGGCTGATGATGTTAATAGCGATGAAACAGCAACTATGCGAAAAATAGGCAGAACACTTTCGTCGATGGGAAGACATCTCGAAGCAATCAAAGAATTGAAGGATGCTATTAAAGAAGCACCTGAAGAAGTATATAATTACCTTGAACTTGGCAGGGCTTATATTAAGGCTGATTCTATGAAGCTGGCAGAATTTAATATTGCAAAAGCAAGAGAAATAGATAAATCCATACCTGATGCTTATGTGGCACTCGGGGATTTGTATTTTGCCCAGAAAGTTTATGAGCTGGCAAAGAATAATTACGAAGAAGCTTTATCAATTAATCCCGATTTGATTGATGCAAGAATAAAACTTGCCACTGCTTATTACTGGCTGGGTATGAGAGAATTCGACAAGGACCTCGCTAATGAATTTTTTGAACGTTCACTTAAAGAGTGGAATACAATAACAAAAAAAGACCCGAAGAATGCAAGGGCTTATTTCGAACAGGGAAAGATTTTGTATTTCTCACAGCAATTTGAGAATGCGGCAAAGTCGCTTTACGAATATGTTACATTGAGACCGACCGGTTCTATCGGAAGATGGTATCTTGCTCAGTCTCTCTACGAATTGAGGGCATGCGATTCAGCATCAATTCAGTTGAAAATTTGTGCAAATGAGATTGACTCGATAAGGTCAAAAGCCCTGATGCTTGCGGCAAGGTGTTATTATGATATTGGCAAGTATAAGGAATCCATTGATGAATTTATGGAGCTAAAAAAAACAGACACATTGGAATTGCAGGATTTGAAGAGAATTGCTCAGTCGGCACTACAAATCGGAGATACTGCTTTAGCAGTTCAATACTATGTTGAAGCTAAAGACAGGGACCCTTCACAATGCAAGTTTGTTTTTGATGTCGGTAGATTTATAATGTATGTAGTCAAAGATTATAACCTTGCAATAACATTTTTCAAGACAAGGCAGGCAAACTGCAACGACTCGATGAACCAGACCGTAGATTATTTTATCGGATATGGTTATTCGATTTTGAAGCAGTATGATTCTGCTTATGTTTATCTTAAGTCAAGCCTGACTTTAAATCCCAAAGACCTGAAATCACATTTATTCATGGGTGATGTTTATGCAGGAATGAAAAAGCCTGATTCTGCAAAGATTGAATTTGAATTTATAATTGAAAATGTTAATGGAAATATTGAAACCGTAAAATACGAACTGACACAGGCATTGTTTAAACTTTGCGGGATGTTTCTCGAACAGAAGAAATCAAATGAATTAAAGAAGTATGCACAGAAATGGATTGAATTAATGCCCGATTCACCTTATGGATACTTGTATCTTGCTGTCGGCTACCAGATAAACGGAGATATGGATAATGCCTGCAAATATTACAAAAAGGTATTAACAATTGACCCTAAGAATCCACAGGCAAAAGATATGATTACTAAACTGAAGTGTCCTTAGAATTATTTTGCAATTGAAATTTTAATGTTATAAGATTAAACACTGCTTTATTTAAGTAGTGTTTTTTTATTTTTTAAAATCTATTCATTTTTTTATTATATATTTGCTTTGAATTCAAGGGCAGTTAGTTATTGATTAATTAATTTAAATACTAATTTCGGTGGTTGTAATGAATTTCTTGAAAGAAATCCCTCAGGACTTATTGAATGGTATTATTATCATTGTTCTTTCCTTACTAATCGGACTTGAGCAAAGAAGGCACATCGCTGACAAACCTGAAAATGAAGTATTCGGCACTGACAGAACATTTACTTTAATCGGAATTCTTGGATTTATACTATACCTGATTTCGCCGTCAAACTTACTAATCTTTTGGTCAGGAGCTTTTATGCTAAGCATGTTTCTCGGCATATATTATTGGCAAAAAGCTAAGGTATTCAAAGATTTCGGGATTACAACTATATTAATTGCATTGATTACATATTGCATTGCACCTCTTGTTTACACACAGCCCGGCTGGATGGTTTTATTGATTGTTGTTGCCGTGCTGATTCTCGTTGAACTAAAAAGCAAGTTTGGTGCATTTACTGCAAGGATAGATACCAATGAATTTTTTACGCTCTCAAAATTTATAATCTTGGCAGGAATCGTTTTACCGTTATTGCCGCATGATAAAATCTTATCATTCCTTGACATTACACCTAAATCAATATGGCTCTCAGTTGTAGTCATTTCAGGTATTTCTTATACAAGTTATTTATTGAACAGGTTTGTTATTAAAAAAGGAGGAATAGCAGTATCAGGAATATTAGGCGGAATTTATAGCAGTACAGCCACAACCCTAATATTATCCCGTAAAAGTAAGGCAACAGGTATCAATCCGGAGCAGTATGCAAGAAGCATAATGCTGGCAACAGGTGCTATGTATCTCAGGATACTTGCATTAGTCTTTATATTCAATGTTGATTTAGCCTTTAAACTCACACCATATATTTTAGTGATGGCAGCAATAAGTGTTTTAATGGGATTTCTATTGACGAAATCTAAAAGTGTTGAGGTGAACATACCGATTGAACCGGAATACCAGGATAGAAATCCACTTGAATTGAAATTTGCATTTACATTTGCGGCTCTTTTTATCGTGTTTTCTATTCTTACATATTTCACTATTGAAAATTTTGGTAACTCGGGTTTGACTGTTTTATCTATTGTAATTGGTGTTACAGATATTGACCCATTCCTACTGAATTTATTCCAGGGAAAGTACGAAGTGGCAATGACAGTTATAGGTGCCGCTTCCTTGCAGGCAATAGCAAGCAACAATCTTATCAAGCTGATTTATACTTATTTTTTAGCAGACAGGCGAGTATTTAAAATTTGTCTAAAAGGATTTTCATTAATTATTATTATTAATATCTTTGCCGTTATTTTGTTGTATTATTTTTTATGAAAATCCTCTAACTGTATTAAGAAATTTAGGATTATGATTGATTTTAAATGTGAGTTCACATTGTATGATTAAATATTTTTCCGTATATTTGTAAGTTTTTTTGGGATAGAAAAATGATAAAGATATATATCCAGGGTATCGAAGATGGATTACATAATATAGATATGATGATACCTGTAGAAGAAATAGAAGAATTATATCCTGAATATTTTGGCAACATTCATTTGGTTGGTAAATTGAGAAAATTTGGCAAGAGATATACATTTACAGGAAGTGCAAATTGTAAAGCTGCACTTGTTTGTGATATTTCCCTGAAAAATTTCACAAAAGAAATATCGGCTAATTTGAATATATCATATCTTGCAGATACTTTTTTATTCCAAATGTCATCGCATAGTGTAACAAATAAGAAAAGTGAAAGCGATGAAATAATAATAGCCGAAGAAGACAAGTATATTGACTTAACCAATGAAGTTCGGGAGGAATTAGCTGTCAGTATGCCAATGAAGAGAGTTGCACCGGAATATGAAGGAAAAAATTTTGAAGATATCTATCCTCAATTTTCTTCGAATTCGCAAATAAAAAAGAAAAAAGTAAAGAAGGTGGATTTTGATGACAGATGGGCACCATTGAAGAATATTAAGTTAAATTAAATACAGGTTAAAAAAAATGCCGAATCCAACAAGAAAACATTCAAAAACAAGAAGGGACAAAAGAAGGACACATTACAAGGCAACTGCATCTTCGACTACAGTTTGTCCACAGTGCGGGGCTGCTAAATTGACTCATAATGCCTGCCCGGAATGCGGATATTATAACGGAAGAAAAGTTAATGCTTCAATCTAAGAGTCAAGAATAATTATTAAATGAAAAAAATAAATGTGAATCATTTATTATTCTTTTTTTTTATTTAATTGACATTGGTGAAGATGGATATTAATGTAATTAAAAAGTGCAGGATAGCAGTTGATGCTATGGGCGGTGATTTTGCTCCTATAAATGAAATACATGGTGCTATTTTAGCCGCTGATTATTTCCTGGATGTAAATGAACTTGAAATAATTCTTGTCGGGGACGAAGGGAAAATTAACACTGCACTTAGCCAATTTGACCATTCAAGGCTGAATTATTCAATTGTACATGCCGGGGAAGTCATAACAATGGATGACGAACCAACCGCTGCAATCAAAAAGAAAAAAGAATCTTCTTTATACAAAGGGATAGAACAGGTTTTAAAGGGATATGCCGATGCTTTTATTTCAGCAGGAAACACTGGTGCAGTGCTTTCAACCGCAACTGTGATGCTCGGCAGGGTAGCCGGGGTAAGCAGGCCTACAATAGGCGAGTTTTTCCCTTCGCAGAAGAAACATCCTATTCTTGTACTTGATGTTGGTGCCAATATTGACTGCAAACCGAGGCATCTTTTTGAATTTGCTGTTATGGGTTCTATCCAGGCTAACCAGATTTATGGTTTGGAAAATCCGAGAATTGGTTTACTTAACATTGGTGAAGAAAAATCTAAAGGGACTGAAATAGTTCAGGAAACATATAAACTGCTGAAGGAAAGTCCTCTGAATTTTATAGGGAATGTCGAGGGTAGGGATATATTCTCAGGTACGGCAGATGTTGTGGTCTGCGATGGCTTTACAGGCAATATTATTTTAAAATTTGCCGAAAGTATTGCAGGTTTCCTGAAATTCAGATTTAAAAAGTTTGCGGATGTTAATTTCTTAAACAAAATTTTAATGCTGTCTGCAATGCCTGCACTGAAGAAGGTCTTTAAAGACCTCGATTACCAGGAATATGGAGGTGTGCCCATTCTCGGTATAAATGGAGTTGTGATAATTGGACATGGCAAATCATCACCAAAAGCAATTCAAAACATGATATATAAAGCATACCAGTTTGTTAAAAAGGATGTGAACGGCAAGATTGAAAAAGCCTTGAATTCACCTACTATTTCGGAACATATTGTATAGAATTTATGACAGCAACAATTACTTCTATAGCTCATTATTTACCGCCCGATGTTTATCCCAATTCATATTTTGAGAATTATCTCGATACGTCAGACGAATGGATTATAGCAAGAACCGGAATAACCGAGAGAAGATTTATTAAAGATGGAGCAACTTCGGATATGATTGTACCGGCGGCTAAGCAATGCCTCGAGAGAAGGGGAATGAAGCCGAATGATATTGACTGTATTATTGTATCTACAGTAACTCCTGACCATATGTTTCCATCAACAGCTTGTATAGTTCAGAATAAGCTTGGAGCAGAAAACGCTTGGGGTTATGATATTTCTGCGGCATGCTCGGGATTTTTATTTTCTTTAGTTACAGCCGCAAGTCTTGTTGAATCCGGGACAGTAAAAAATGTAATGTTATGTGGTGCAGATAAAATGAGTTCAATTTTGAATTTTGAAGACAGGGCTCAAGCTGTGTTATTCGGTGACGGTGCGGGTGTTGTGCTGATTGAAAAATCCAGGGACAAAGATTATGGCATTCTTGACCATATACTGCATATAGACGGGTCTGGCGGCCCCTATCTTCAGCAAATTGCGGGGGGGAGTTACAAACCTGCATCTATTGAGACAGTAACAAAAAAAGAACATTATATTTACCAGGATGGACAAGCTGTATTTAAGGCGGCAGTTGTGGGAATGGCTGATGTTTCTCTCGAGATAATGCAGAAGAATAATCTTTCTGCAGATGATGTTAACTGGTTGGTTCCGCATCAGGCTAATCTGAGAATTATAGCCGCTACTGCCAACAGGATGGGGCTTGATAAAGAAAAAGTAATGATAAATATTGATAAATACGGCAATACTACATCAGGTACAATTCCAATATGCCTATCCGAATGGCTCGATAAGGGTAAAATCCACAAAGGTGACAGGATTGTTCTGTCAAGTTTTGGCGCCGGCTTTACCTGGGGAGCTATTTATTTGAGATGGGGAATGGGTAAATAAAAATTTTGAATTTAAATGTTGAATTTTTAATTATGTACAATTAATAATTTGAAATGAAAAGTGCATTATTGTTTTCCGGGCAAGGGTCTCAATATGTTGGGATGATGAAGGATATTTCTGAACAAATTCCTCCGGCTCTTGAATTTATTCATCAGGCTGATGAAATTCTTGCTTATAAATTGAGTGAAATTTGTTTTAATGGGCCTATCGAGACTTTAAAGGAAACAAGATATACACAACCGGCTATATTTTTACACTCTTCTTTAATTATGAATTTGTTGAAAAATAAATTGGAATTTAACGCAACTGCAGGACACTCGGTAGGTGAATATGCTGCACTATTAGCTTCAGGAGTTCTTGGGTTTGAAGATACTCTAAAACTTGTCTCATTAAGAGGCGAACTTATGTTTAAAGCAGGAGAGAATGAACCGGGAACAATGTTTGCAGTGATTAATCTTGATGATAATAAAGTCGAAGAAGTATGCAAAAGGTTATCAGAAAACGGTAATGGTAATGTTGTGGTTGCCGCTAATTATAATTCTCCGGGCCAGATTGTCGTATCAGGTTCTGCTCAATATCTCAGAGAGAATGCAAGTGCTTTCAAAGAGGCGGGAGCGAAGTTGGTTAAAGAACTTGTTGTAAGCGGTGCTTTCCATTCACCATTGATGGAGCCGGCAAAGAAAGAACTCGAAATTGCTATCAATAATACTGAATTCCATAATGCGAAAATGCCGGTTTATTGTAATGTTTATGCTAAACCCCTGACTGATGCTAACGAAATCAAAGATGCATTGATTAAGCAATTAACATCACCTGTGATGTGGACTCAAACAATGAGACAGATGAAAAGTGATGGATTTGATAGTATGATTGAAATTGGTCCCGGAAATGTTCTCCAGGGTTTGGCTAAGAGGACGATAGAAGGTGTTAATCTATCAGGTATGGATAAAGCAGAAGACATTCAAGAAATTTTGAATTCAAAATGATGAATTTTGAATGATGATTAAAGAATTTTGATTAAATATAAAATGAGATGAAAATTAAAAAAATTTAATATATTTGTAATTCGTATAAAAGTGCAGAGTTATGGGGAAAGGTTTGGAGAATAAGACAGCAATCGTAACAGGCGGTTGCAGAGGAATTGGTAAAGCTATTGTCGAAAGGCTTGCTTATGATGGTGCAAAGGTTTTTGCTTATGATTACGTTATTCCTAAACCCGATGAAATTTTCATTGCAGATGCAGATATTAAGGACATGGTGAAGTGTATTCAGGTTGATGTTACTCAGGATGTTTCAGTTAATAATGCCGTGCAGGAAGTTATGAATGACACAGGCAGAATTGACATTTTAGTAAATAATGCAGGTATTACGAGAGACAATCTATTGATGAGAATGTCTGAAGCAGAATGGGATTCTGTATTGAATACAAACCTGAAAGGTGCTTTCTTGTGTACCAAGTCAGTCAGCAGAATAATGATGAATCAGCGTAGCGGAAGAATAATAAATATGGGTTCAATTGTTGGTTCGATAGGAAATGCCGGGCAGGTGAATTATTCTTCATCTAAAGCAGGATTAATAGGAATGACGAAGTCGCTGGCGAAGGAGTTGGGTTCAAGAAATATACTTGTTAATTTAATTGCACCGGGTTATGTCATAACACCCATGACAGAAAAATTAACAGATGAGCAAAAACAGCTTTATATAAATAATATTCCGCTGAAACGTGGAGCTTTACCGAAAGATATAGCAAATGCAGTGGCTTTTTTCACTTCCGAAGACTCTGCATATATCACAGGACAGGTTCTTCATGTGGATGGGGGACTAGCTATTTAATTACGAATTACGAATTACGAATTACGAATTACGAATTAGGAATTAGAAATTAGGAATTAGAAATTATGAATTAGAAATTAGGAATTACGAATCAAAAAATAAAATTTATAAAATTTCAATTAAAATATGTTTCATGTAAAATTTAGAGGTTATTATGGCTGATATTAAATCAAAGGTAGTGGATATAATTGTCAAGAAACTTGGTGTTGAAGAGTCCCAGGTTACAGATAGTGCAAATTTCACTAAAGACCTTGGTGCAGATTCTTTGGATACAGTAGAACTCATCATGGAATTCGAAAAAGAATTTGAAATTACAATCGAGGATAGCGACGCAGAGAAAATTCAGACTGTAGGCGATGTTGTCAGTTATCTTGAAGCAAAAAAATAATATAGAGTGATTAGTGAAAAATGAATAATGATTTTTTTAGAATTATTCATTTTTCATTATAGATTATTAATTATAAGAAGGTGATTATGCCAAAATACAATTTCCCAAGAATTGTTATTACCGGTGTTGGAGTCGTTAGTCCAATCGGCAATAATGTCGAGGAATTCTGGCAGTCAATGATGGCAGGAAAAAGCGGGGCTGCCCCAATAACGCGTTTCGACGCAACTGACTTTGATACTAAATTTGCATGTGAAGTAAAGAATTATGACCCTTTGCTCCATATGAATAAAAAAGAAATACAAAGACTCGACCTTTTTACTCAATATGCTTTGTCAGCGGCCACAATGGCGATTGAAGATAGCGGAATGAATTTAGAAAAAGTGAATAAAGACAGGGCTGGAGTAATTTTCGGTTCAGGTATTGGCGGCATGTGGACATATCACAACCAGCAGCAGGAATTATATGCAAGGGGTGGTAAACCTGATAGAATATCGCCTTTCTTCATACCTATGCTGATTTCGGATATTGCACCGGGTCAGATAGCGATTCGATGGGGATTGAAAGGGCCGAATTACGGAACCGTATCGGCATGTGCAACATCATCACATTCGCTTAGTGATGCTCTTATGAATATGCAGAGAGGCGATGCGGATATGATGCTCGTTGGTGGTAGTGAAGCCGTGATTTGCCCTATGGGAGTCGGAGGGTTCAATTCTATGAAGGCGTTATCAACAAGGAACGACAGCCCTGAAACAGCAAGCCGTCCCTTCGATAAAGACCGAGACGGTTTTGTTATGGGTGAAGCCAGTGGAGTTCTGGTTCTTGAGACACTTGAACATGCAATGAACCGCGGAGCTAAAATTTATGCAGAATTTGTGGGAATTGGATTAACCGATGATGCTTTCCATATTACTCAACCTTCTCCGGGAGGCGAAGGAGCCGTTAGGTCTATGTCTTTATGTATAAAAGATGCAGGGTTGACACCGAATGATATTGATTACATAAATGCACATGGTACTTCGACACTTTTTAACGATAGAAACGAAACTCAGGCTATTAAAACAGTTTTCGGTGAACATGCATATAAAATGTCTGTCAGCTCGACAAAGTCTATGACCGGACATCTTCTGGGTGCCGCAGGTGCTGTCGAAGCTATAGCCACAGTACTTTCCATAAAGGAGAGTATGATTCCTCCGACAATTAATTATTTCACACAGGACCCTGAATGTGATTTGAATTATACACCTAATAAATCGAGAAAGTTGGAAATCCATGCAGCAATAAGCAATACTTTCGGTTTTGGCGGGCACAATGCTTCGCTTTGCTTTAAGGTGTTCGAGGAATAATAATTATGAATTCTGAATTCTGAATTGAGGATAATTATTTAAATAATTAAATTAAGAGAGAAATAAAATTTTTGAGCAATTGTATAATGGATTCCTGAGGTTTTCGCCGCTCAGAAAGTATTTAAAGTTTAAATCCAGCCGCAAAGGGAATTTTCCTAAGGTTGGATTTTTAACTAATGAGCGGGTACGTGAATTAGAAAAAACATTAGGTATTCAGATTTTCAACAGGGAATTTTTTGAACAGGCACTGACACACCGCTCCTACCTTCAAGTTTTAGATGCACCAAATTCTTCTAACGGGTCCAATGATGTAGAAAAAGAACAAAACAATGCAATAAAGTATCCATCGAATGAGAGATTAGAATTTCTCGGTGATTCTATTCTCGGTATGGTAGTCGCTGATTATTTATTTTCCCTTCATACTGATTTTCCCGAAGGGGAACTAACTAAAATGAGGTCCTGGCTGGTTAATAAAAATTCTTTATCTATTGTTGCAAGAAAAATTGAACTTGATGATTTTTTAATGCTCAGCCACAGTGCAGCGAAATCCCTCGAACAGGGCAGTGATTCCATATTAGCCGATGCACTCGAGGCAGTAATTGCCGCTATTTATCTCGATTCAGGAATAGAAAACTCAAAGAAATTTATATTAAATTCTTTACTACCTGTAATGCTGAATAAGAACATGATGGTTGATACAAATTTTAAAAGTATTCTTCTTGAAAAAGCTCAGTCAGAAGGCAAGGAAATTCCTCATTATGTAGTGATTAACGAAGATGGACCAGACCATGAGAAAGAATTTACCATTTCTGTTTTTATAGGAGAGGAACTTCTCGGTACAGGTAAAGGGAAGACAAAGAAACAGGCAGAGCAGAATGCGGCAAGTGAAGCGTTGAAATCACCTGGTAATTTCTAATCTTATAATTATTTTATCAAAATCATTCAAAATAATCACCTTAAAAATCCTTATTTTTGTTATTTGTATAAATACTATTATTGAATTTAATATTAACGAATTAATTGAAGAATTAGAATATGGAACAATTGATTTTTGAAAAGAGCAGAAGCGGAAGAAAAGGTTACACACTCCCTGAATTGGATGTACCGAAAGTTGAAACAGAAAAATTGATTAGTAAGAATTTTATCAGGAAAACAGAACTTGGTTTGCCTGAAGTGAGCGAAAATGAGATTGCAAGACATTTCGTTAAGCTTTCGCATTTGAATTACTGCATTGAAGAGGGAGTTTATCCTCTCGGTTCATGTACAATGAAGTATAATCCTAAAGTTAATGAGAAAACTGCATCTATTGCAGGTTTTGCCGAACTGCATCCTTGTATTGATGAAAAGTATTCACAAGGTGCTTTGCAATTGATGTATGAACTTGGTGAAAGTTTGAAAGCTATTGCAGGTTTGCAGGGTGTCAGCTTACAACCCTCAGCAGGTTCACAAGGAGAGTTGACGGGGATACTTATGATTCGTGCTTATCATTTAGATAGGAGAGATACAAAAAGAACAAAGATATTAATCCCCGATTCAGCACACGGTACAAACCCGGCGTCGGCAGCTATTGCAGGATTTGAAATAGTCAGCATTAATTCAAATAGTGATGGAAAAGTTGATATTGAAGACCTTGCTAAAAAGGTAGGGGATGATGTTGCCGGATTTATGCTCACCAATCCTAACACACTCGGAATATTTGAGAATCAGATTGTAGAAATTGAAAAGCTGATTCACGGATGCGGAGGATTAATGTACATGGATGGAGCGAATCTCAATGCACTGCTTGGCGTTGTTCGCCCCGGAGATATGAAGTTCGATTGTGTCCATATAAATTTGCATAAAACCTTTGCAACTCCGCATGGCGGAGGCGGACCGGGTGCAGGGCCTGTTTGTGTCAGTGAAAAATTGATACCTTATTTGCCAATTCCTCAAATTGTTAAAGAGGGAGAAAAATATATTTTAAAGGAAGATAATCCTAAATCAATTGGCAAACTTCATACATATTTTGGGAATTTTAGTGTGTTCGTCAGAGCTCTGACATATATCCGAATGAACGGAGCAGACGGCTTATTCGGAATAAGTAAAAATGCAATTATTAATGCAAATTATCTCAAAGAACTTCTGAAAAAAGATTTTGAATTTCCGTTTGATGACAGGTGTATGCATGAATTTGTTATGAGTGGCGACAAGCAAAAGAAAATAGGGGTTTCAACTAAAGATATGGCAAAGAGAATGTTGGATTACGGTTACCATGCACCGACAATTTATTTTCCTCTAATCGTCCATGAATCTATGCTGGTAGAAACAACCGAGACTGAAACTAAAGAAAGTATTGATAAATTTGCCGATACATTAATTAAAATTGCGAAGGAAGCTGAAACACAGCCTAAGCTGGTTTTGAATTCACCTTCGACAACACCGGTAAAAAGACTGGATGATGCATTAGCGGCAAGAGACCTGAATATTTCGTGGTTTGCTAAGAAGAAGTGATTTCAATAATTAATAATTAACAATTAACAATTAGGAAATGGGCATTGGGAAATTGGAATTGGTGAAAATAAATTTTATCACGTAGTGATTATATATTAGTAGAAATAAATGTATAACCTAACATTATTTTATCCCATAGAGATTATATATTCTGAAATACGCATTGAAATAAATATTGGAAGTCCAAAAGTGAGAACAATAAATAATTTTAATATAAGCAGATCCTTCGACAAGCTCAGGATGACAAGCGACAAGCTCAGGATGACAAGCGACAATCTCAGGATGACAAGTGACAAGCTCAGGATGGCAAGCGACAAGCTCAGGATGGCACTTGTTTTTGTTATATCAATGATGTTTACTCTTGGTTCTTTAAATGCTGCTGAAAGTATAAATAAAGATGAAAAGTATTATAGGGAACAGGGATTAATTAAATTTAAGCAAGGGAAATATTCAGATGCAATTTCTGATTTTACAAATGCAATAAAAATAAATTCAAAATATTCTGTTGCTTACCTTGAACGTGGATTGGCTTTTTATATGACAGGTAAAAATGAAGATGCAATAAAAGATTTAAACAAATCAATCAAATTAGACGGCAAGTATCCATTGGCATTTTACAACAGGGCATTGGTTTATAATAGAATGAATAAAGTTGATTCGGCGATTTTGGATTATTCAAAAGCAATTGATTTGAATCCAAAATTTTCTGAAGCATATACAAACCGTGGATTAAGTTATAAAAAGACAGAAAAGTTTCAGGAGGCGATTCAGGATTTTCATAAAGCAATTGAGTACAGTCCCAAAAAAGTAGTTAATTATTTAAACAGGGGATTAACTTACGCTAAAATGAATAATATTGAAATGGCAATGAATGATTTTCAAAAAGTATTGGAGATTGAGCCAAATAATTTAGAAGTGCTTTATAATCGCGGAATGGTGTATTACAGAACAGGAAAAAAGGACTTGGCTTTGAAGGATTTTGAGAACTATTTGGAAAAAGCCAAAAATAATAATAATTATAAAGAGACAATCCCCGGAATTGAGAATATTATCAAGCAGTTAAAGGAAAAATAAATTTTTCCACAAATACATAAAAACCTGCTGAATTCCCCCTGAAATTCGTTAAATTTGTAGATTATAATTTATTCAGATTTTTATTTAATTTTCATTTATAAATCACTCAGCAAACAGCTCGGGGTGATGTATGATAATTGAAAAATAATCCCTTTGAAAAGTAGAGTATAATGAAGGAAAAAAACAAATGATTTCTTTAATTGATAAAACGGTTCCGGCAATACTTGAAGACGAATTACAAAGTTCATATCTTGCTTATTCAATGTCTGTTATTGTTTCACGTGCATTGCCTGATGTTCGCGATGGTTTGAAACCTGTTCACAGGCGTATCCTTTATGGAATGCATGACCTTGGTATGCAGCCTAATAAACCTTATAAAAAATCAGCCCGCATCGTCGGTGATGTGCTTGGTAAATACCATCCGCATGGTGATACGGCTGTATATGATGCTATGGTGCGTATGGCTCAGGAATGGTCTTTGAGATATCCTTTAGTTGACGGGCAGGGTAACTTCGGTTCTATTGACGGGGATTCACCGGCGGCTATGAGATATACTGAAACACGCCTGGATTGGCTCGCTACCGAAATGCTCAAGGATATTGATAAAAATACTGTTGATTTTATACCAAATTTTGATGAATCCCTTGAAGAACCGACAGTTTTACCTTCTGTTTTACCAAATTTACTTATTAATGGTGCAAGCGGAATTGCTGTCGGAATGGCAACAAACATACCTCCTCATAATCTGACTGAAATTATTGACGGCTTGCTTGCCATGATTAGGAATGAGAATCTGACACTCGAAGAATTATCAAAGATTGTTACTGGACCAGACTTCCCTACGGGTGGGGAGATTCATGGTTATGCAGGTATAAGGGATGCATATAGAGATGGAAGAGGAAAATTAATTGTCAGGGCTGTTGCTAAATCAGACAAAGCAAAAAGCGGAAAGACAGCAATAATAATAACTGAATTACCTTACCAGGTAAACAAAGCCGGTTTGATTGAAAAAATCGCTGAGCTTGTAAGACAGAAAACTCTTGAGGACATATCTGATATTCGTGATGAGTCTGACCGTGACGGAATAAGAGTAGTTATTGAACTAAAACGTGATGCAATAGCAGAGGTTGTGCTCAATAATTTGTATAAACATACTCAGATGCAGGTTACATTCGGGTGCAATATGCTGGCACTTGTCAACGGAATGCCAAAGACACTTGGCTTGATCGAGATGATGAAGTTGTTCATTGAACACCGCAATGTTGTAATCGTGAGAAGGTCAAAGTATGAACTTGAACTTGCAGAAAGGCGTGCTCATATTTTAGAAGGTTTTCTGAAAGCACTGAATCACTTAGATGAAGTTATAAAGACTATCAAAGAATCGAGAGACCCGAAAGTAGCTTCAACTAATTTACAGGCAAGATTTGAACTGTCAGAAGAACAAGCCAAAGCCATACTTGAGATGCGTCTTCAGAGATTGACCGGTCTCGAGAGAGAAAAAATTCACCAGGAATATAAGGATATATTACAGACAATCGAAAGACTCAATATAATATTAGCGAGTAAGACTGAACAAATGAGAATAATTTCTGATGAGTTAACTGAAATTAAAAATAAATTCGGCGATGAAAGAAGAACAAAAATTCTTCCTGAAGCAAAAGAAATTAGATTAGAAGATATGATAGCCGATGAAGATGTAATCATTACAATTACACATAAAGGCTTTATTAAACGAACCCCCGTATCCAGCTACCGCAACCAGAATAAGGGTGGCAGAGGCTCCATGGGTGTCGGTACTTATGAAGATGATTTTGTTGAGCATGTTTTCCGTGCATCAACACATCACTTTTTAATGTTCTTTACAGATAAAGGCAGATGTTACAAAGTTAAAGTATATGACTTGCCTGAGGGAAGCCGTACTGCAAAGGGACGTTCATTGGCAAATGTAATTCAAAAAACAACTGAAGAAAATGTAACAACATACCTCCCGGTAAAAGATTTTTATGAGAAGTATTATATTGTAATGGCAACCAGAAATGGTGTCATTAAGAAATGTGAGCTTTCAGATTTTGCAAATATTAGAACCACAGGTATAAGAGCAATAAATCTTGCTGACAATGATGAGTTGGTAAGGGCTAGCTTGACAGATGGCAATTGCGAGATATTGATAGGTACAAGGAATGGATTAGCCTGCCGTTTCCATGAAGATGACGTAAGAGCTATGGGAAGAGCCGCCGCAGGTGTCAGAAGTATTTCATTGAGGGGTGATGATTATGTTGTATCAATGGTATCGGTACTTCATATTGACACTTCGATAATTGTCATAGGCGAGAAAGGTCTTGGTAAGAGAACAGCATTCAAGGATTTCAGACTTACAAGGCGTGGTGCCAAGGGTGTAATCTCAATGAATATAACCGAAAGAACAGGGAAAGTAGTAAGACTTCTCTCAGCATCTGATAATGAAGACTTGGTTGTTATGACATCTCGAGGTGTGTTAATCAGACAAGCAGTTAAAGATATTCGTGTGATTGGCAGAAATACACAGGGTGTCCGTCTCATCCGTCTTGATGAAAGTGATTCCATTGCAGATATTACATTAGTCCTTCGCGAAGAGAATGGTAACGGAAACGGTGATGGTGAGGAAATTAATCAAGATATAACTGAAACAGATAATGAAAATCAGGAAAAAATAGATTTTTCTGAAGCTGATGAAAATTCTGAAAATTAAATTGAACTTCCGGACTATAGCTTTTATTTTTATTACGTTTTTTTGTAATAATTCATTTTATGCTTTAGCACAAACCAGTCCTGAAGATAAGGTAATTCTTGATAAACTCAGGAAACTAAATGTACCTGATGATTCTCTGCAAATTTATTTTGACAAATTTAAAGAAGGTACATATAATTTAGATTCTGCAAAAGCCGGACCTAAAGATACAATTCCACCAAATACTCCATTAAAATCACATGGCAGAGCTTTTATAATTCCAAATGAAAGTTATAAATCTATCCGAAAAGAAAACATACAATTTCAAAATTATAATACCTTTTTCGATATTTTAAAAACCTATTTACCGGCATTTCCATTATCGCTCGATGGAATTGGAACATACAGACATCTATCACTCTTTGGTTCATCGCCAAGGGATATTTCTTTTCAATTTAATAACAGACCTTATAAAGACCTGGAGTACGGTTCATTAAATATCGAGCAACTGCCAACTGAATTTATGGAGCAGGCAGAAATTTTTATCGGTTCCGATGCTGTTATTTTATCTGATAATTCCTCCGGTGCGGCAATAAATATTCAGGAAATAAGATATGATACTAAGAAACCTTACACACGGCTCTGGTACTCACAAGCAGGGTATGATTTTATTTCTGCAGACGGAATTTACAGCCAGAATTTTGTGAAGAACTGGAATTTCACTTTTGGATTCCGAACAACTACTGCAAACGGAAGATATGCAAATTCCTGGCTTCAGGACTGGAATGTAAGAACACTTATACGATGGAATCCCTCCGATTATTCAAGTATATCATTAGTCGAGAATTTTACAAATCATGGATATGGAACTAATGGGGGAGTTGATGTTGATTATTCATCTGACATTTATGACAATATCTATGCTCATGTAAAATATGAAAATCTGAATGAAAGAGTTTTCAGGCATGATTTAACATTAACATATACCTCTCTGCCCGATAAGGATTCAACATCAGCTATTTCGGGTGCATTATTCATTTCAAATTCTGAATGGGATAATTATCGCTCGAATAATTTATTTGTGAATGCTAATGATACGGTAAACATTATCAATCATACAAGTCATTATATTGGTGCCACAGCCAAATATGAGCAGGATTTCTTCAATTCATTTCAGTTAAGAGTAGGCGGCGAAATTGAATATGATGTACTACCTCAAACCTATTATTTTGATGAACTGAAGGATTTATCTTTCTCTGCTTTTGCTCATGGATTATTCGAACCAATAGAAAATATCAAAGTCAGTGGTGGATTGAGATTCACAACTTTTGCAGGAAAGACAGCACTTTCAACAGGAGCAAAACTTATATTTTCCCCCTTTACTAAAGGGGGATTAAGGGGGATTAATGATACAACCTCCAATTTTTCATCTCTCGATTTAATTTTAGATTTATCAATATCTGACAGATTCCCAACACCTGCAGAAGGATTGAATTTATCGAATGAAAAACATTTCCTTGGATTCGCTGAAATCAGATTGAAAACAGTACCAATCGGCATTTCGGGAGGAGCATTCATCAGAAATATTGAGAATCCAATTTTGACTAAGGAGAATATTGTTGATTCACACTATGTTTTTCAAAGCTATAACACAGATCACAGAAAAATATTTGGAGTGTACTCACAGATAGATTTATTTCTTTTCGGTAGTGTCGGTATCTCACTTTGGGGTCAGGCTTATGTCAGCAAAACTAATGATTCAAATGACTATAGGTTCCCCACTTTCATTGCAGGAATCAAGGCATATTATGAAATCACAGCAGGGAAGAGCATACTCAGGTTAGGAACATCATTCGGTTTTATGGGTGAGATGAAGGGAGAACAATACATACCGTTCGGAAGAAAATATATTCCAAATTCAATTCTCAAAAAT
>JAKAKE010000055.1 GCA_021824625.1 Bacteroidota bacterium
CTGTACTTTATCAACTAATTATCGTTCTAGTAAAAAAATTGTTAACCATTCAAAATGGCTTATTAGCAACAATAAAGATAGGGTATCAAAGGATATTCTGCCGAGTGGAGTTGCTCCGATTGGTTTTTTTGATGTAGAATTATGTTCTAGTCTTTGGGAACAAGCTATTAAAACAGTTGAATGGATTTGTAATGTTAAAAATGAAAAAAATTGCAATTGGAAAGATTTTGGAGTATTATTTCGGCTGAATGCATACAAACACTTAATTTCAATTGCATTAGATAATAAAAATATACCACACAGTCCAATTAATTTAAAACATTTATACAATACTTATGTAGGCAAAGATATTTATTCCTATTTAACAATTATTTTGTATCCAAATGAGGCAACAAAAGAGGATTTTAAAACAATACTTTTAAGACCAAATAAGTATTTGACTAATGAATTTATTAATTCAATTATAGATTGGTCTACATTTCTCAATTCAAGAAATAGTAATTATTTTACAAATGCACAACAACAAATTAATTTTGATGTTTTGCTCCATAAATTAAAGGAATTACAAAATATTATTTTATTACCAACAACATCTGCATCTTCGATTGTGAATACTTTAGGAATAGAAATTGGTTTAAATAAATTTTATGGTGAGCAGTCAAAGTTCACAAAAGAACTTGATGATGCAAGTGATGAAATAATATATGATGTTATAAAATCCGTATCAGAGAAAATTAATAATATAAAAGAATTTTATTTACATATAAAAGATGCAATTAAAAATGAAATTATAGAAGATGATCAAGTTGATGGAGGAATAATAGATGAAGTAGTATTAACATCAATTCATAAAACCAAAGGAAATGAATATCAGAATGTAGTATATTTTAATTTAAGCAAAGATTCACGTTTAACCAATACTGTAGAGATTGAGGAAGAAAGAAGAGTTACTTATGTTGGTATAACTAGAGCCAAAGAAAATATTTTAATTACTACACTGAAAAATAATCTCTCAATATTTCTTAAAGAGGCTTCTTTAAATCCTGAATATAATACATTATCTGAAGATGAAATGAATAAACAAATAAATTTGAATAAAATGCAAATTGCTAAGTTTCAGAGCCAAATTGATGATCTTAAATTGAAGATAAATAAAATAAATCAAAACTATCCCGAACTCAATGGTGATTATAGTAATAGATCGTATTCACTAGTATTTAAACCTGTTAATTGGATACGAGATAAAAAAATTAAATTTGCTTATAACAAAATTGAATCTTTAGAGGAAGATATACATCAAATAAAACAGAAAAATCTTCAACCATATCTTGAAAAGAATTCATCATTGGAGTCAGATATTAAATTTCGTGAAAAATTGGCTTAATATTATAAATCCAAAATGTTAGATATTTAGTGCTAAATTAACTCTTATCTAATCTCCCCCTCTTACAAATCCTTATATGGATTGGGTCCCACTTCGTCTATGGTTTTGGCGAATTTGTTGAATATATCAGGCAGACGGTCGTACTCGTCAATCGAAAGTGTGTGGATTTCCACGCGCTCCGGCTCCAATACAAGCTGTTTCAGTTTCTCCTGAACGTTTTCCATCCTGATATTCGCAAGTTCGCTTCCTCGTATGAAGTGGCACTGGTAATCATCGCCGTATTTACATCCGACAAGAATCGCACCGTCAAATCCGGCGGCGAGTGAATCATTAATCCAGCTTGTGCTGACCGAACCGAGACATCGAACGGGGATAATCCTTATGTTAGGCGAATATTGCATCCTCTTCCTTGCGGCTATATCGAGTGAAGGATAGGCATCATTTTCGCACATGAATGCTATGATTCTCGGTTTCTCTTCATCTTCTTCGGGCATGTCTATTGATTTTATCATTGCCGATATAATCGGTACTGAGTAATCCTTGAAGCTGATGATTCTTTCCGGGCATGCACCCATGCAGATACCGCATCGTCTGCACCTGTTCGGATTAGGCATCGGTGTACCCTTTGCATCTTCTTCCAATGCACCAAATGGACATTCTTCCGTACAACGTTTGCACTGTGTACATCTCTGGAAGAAAAAGTCGGGATATGTCTTATCGCCTGCTCTCGGATGAACGGCAATTCCTTTTCTTATACATTCAAGAGCTTGTATAGCTTTGAGAGATGCTCCGAGTGCATCATTCTTACAAGCAACAGTGTCCATAGGATTTCTCACAGTACCTGCCGCATAAATGGCTGTACGCCTTGTTTCGTAAGGGAAGCATATATAGTGCGAATCGGGAAAACCATAATGCAATGTTGGTAAATCTTTTCCTTGTATGTATTTCAAATTCAAAACCGAATAATCCGGTTCGATAACTTCAGCAGGCTTTTCTTCTGTTGGCTGTTGCTCTGCTGTCGGGCTTTCAGCCTGTTTCACTGTCTTGATTCTGTCAGCGGCTGAATTAGGTACAAGTCCTGCAGCAAGTACCACCATATCAGCCTGAATCTGAATTTTCTCTCCGACAAATGTATTGTCAACATCAACTGCTATTATTCCGTTATTGACATTTACACCTGCAATCTCTCCCTTCGTCAGGAAAATATTATTTTCATTCTGCACACGCTTGTAAAACTTCTCATAATTAGCAGGAGTACGCATATCTTTATAGATGATATATATTTTTGCATCGGGATATTTTTCCTGAACGTACAAAGCCTGTTTTAATGATGTCATACAGCAGATTGATGAGCAGTAGGGAAGATGTTCAGGGTTACGAGAACCTGCACACTGAATAAACACTATGCTCTTTATATCAGTATTATCACTCGGCTTTTTCAGATTATTATTCTTTGCCAATTCTTCAAATTCAACATTTGTTACAATGTTTTTTGATGAACCATAACCGAGATATGAGAGTTTCTCCGACTCGTATGGTTTCCAGCCGGTCGCCTGTATGATTGTGCCGACAACGAAGTTTTCCGTGCTTCCATTTACTTTTGCTGTAACATTGAAAGCTCCCGGCTGACCGGCTGTCTCTTCCAAAGTGCAGTTTGTAATGACTTTTATTCTTTCATTTTTCATCACTTCTGAAATTAAATCTTCACAGGGATTCAATTCGAGTTCAGAATAAGGTGCTTTGCGCGGTGTCAGTTTATATAGTTTTTTATAGAATCCGCCAAGCTCTTTTTCTTTTTCGACAAGCACTACATTATATCCCGACTTGGCTGATGACAATGCGGCATTCATGCCCGTTACTCCGCCTCCGACAATCAACACTGTGTCGTTTATATCGAGAATCATCGGTTCGGGTATGCCTGAGTTTTGCATCTTAACGACACCCATTTTCAGGTAATCTTTTGCAAGAGCATCTGTTTCTTCGTCATTCGGTTTGTGCGACCAGACTACATGCTCCCTGATGTTAACCCTGTCAACGAGAACATTCTCGCCGAACCTGAAAACTTCTGTCATGTATCTTGGTGAGCAGGCTCCAATAACAATCCTGTTCAAACCTTCTGTTTCGATGTCTTTCCTAATTTCCTGTATTGCGAGGTCTCCACAAAGGCAGGAATTGAGTTTGCAAACGGGAATTTTGGTTTCCTTCTGAACTGTCTCG
>JAKAKE010000176.1 GCA_021824625.1 Bacteroidota bacterium
GGGAATTATCCAGCAGGATAATTCCCAGTATGCAGGTTTGGGAAATTTAATTGTTCATCCTAATAATCAAAATCTTGACAGCAAGGGCAGGCCATATTTTGAAGCTGTTCCAGGAAATACATCATTTCCTCTGACTTTGCCTACGATGAAGGTAAGGTTAAAGGGAATAAGTCCCCCGATTAATTCAATAAATTTGGATTGGGGAAATAAGACGTTTAATTATAATGTTCTGCTTTCAGCGGCAGGACAGGGAAATAATTATTTGAATATCATTAAGGAAAGTTTGATAGCAGGACACCTAAGCTCGAAAGCAAGACTTGTTGATAATTCTTTTAACTTTCCCGGGAGTTATTTCCGGTTCCAGGATGACCAGTTTTATCTTACTGAATTAAAAGGGCATACTTACGAAAAAATAATAACATCTCTTGAGGATTGTGTTGATACATCAAAATTCATGATTATTTTAACAAATAATAAAAAAGGAAAAAGCTACCATCTGACAAACGCGAATGGAACAAATCTGCTATTTAATTTTCTTGAATTTAATGCGAAATCGAATATTTCAAACAGTGTTCTTACTTCACAGGGAATTATTTATTTACTTCCACATGCCTGGTCTAATATTAGGCTTGACCCTCAGAATCCAACAACGACCCTTGTTGAAGTTGACATACCTCAAACAAGTATAACAAGCGAGGGTATATCCTGTGGTGGGAAAATTCCAAAATTGGAAATAAAGTTTGAGCAGTGGAATGTTGTAGCAAAGAATTGCGAGGTTAGTCCTGATGTGGGAGGTGTTAAATCGTCTGACTGTATGATTGAAACCGGTGCATTGGATATTCCAATCGGTGAGTTCAACCTGAGACATGATTTTCTTTACATCGCCAAACCGAATGTTAGCCAATTATCATTAGGGGGAATTTGGACGATGAATGTGAATAATCCACAATCCGCACAGTTCGGACTTGACCCAAAGTGTGGAATAGACTTAAAACCGCATTATAAATTGATATTCATCGGAGACCCTGCGGCTACAGTACAGGGATTACCGGGACTGGCAACATTGAAATTCCAGGCAGTGAGTTTGCTTAGTAACGGAGAGCAGATAGTAAGTTTCTCACCGGATTGTGAAAAGGTTGCTTTATATGATATAGCGAATTTCAAACCGTTGACTATATATTCTTATGCGGATGCTTTCAGCATTGACGGATTGATGGATTTTGATATACCACGTGTGCCGAATGGATTAACTTATAAATTGAAATATACTAAACCCGGAGCAAATCTTGTTTTGAATATGTTACCGACCGATATAACATTTGATGGTCCCGGATATGTGAAATATGCATCAATAGCAAATACAAACAAACAGCTAATCAGTTATCGGGACTTGAAATTATATGGAACAATCAGCGAACCTGGGAAACTTAATCCGATATTTATAATTTTAAATAAACATAAGACTAATACGCAAACAACAATCACAATCAACAGAGACCCGGGTGTCGGCGACCAGTTCATAGAACTTGGAGGTGCACAAGGCGGTAAATTCAAAGTTGACAGTGCAAGAATGGTTGTTAAGAATAATGACTGGGATATTTTAAGATTGAAACTGTACCCTGTCGGAAGTTTCTCAGATAAAGGATTTGGTAACAAGCCCCTGAATCTTGCAGTATTTGGTGAAATTAAGACAGACCCCGATGTTAAAAATCAGAAAATCACAACTTCGGGAACAAATACAGAGTTCGGTGATTTCACAATGACATTCGATTTGCCGAATCAGAGATTTATCGGAACATTAAATATAAGTGAAAAGCAGATTGGCACTATAAAAATCAGCGGCGCGGCTGAAATATGTATTGACCCGCACGGATTTTATTTTGCTGCGGCGGCAAAAGCAGAAGTTACACCAATGGGTGTATTCAGTGCAGGAATACTGATAGGTATTTATGATGCAGGCGGCAAGCTGGGTGGTATCCCCCAGGCAACAAAAGATATGGTAACAAGTTTCTCAATAGGAAAAGGATTGCCCTGCACATTAGAAAATGCAACAACATTTGCCGGCTTCTTTGTAACAGGGAGGAAAAGCATACCGCAATTAACTTATAATGCATCTGTTAATTTGGTAATTGCAAGTGCTGCTGTAAGCATAGAAGCAGGTGTTGAAGCATCTGCATGGGCAAATTTTGCCAGCCCGGTTGGCGGTGGAATATCTGTCTTATTGTATGCTGTCGCTGAATTGGAAATGGGCTCAATTACCTGTACTTCACTAAGTGCAAAAGCTGAGGCAATAGTTAAAGGAGAAGCACAATGGAACGAAGGACAAGGAATTGAATTCGGATTATGTGCAAGTATAAATATATACGGTAAACTTAAGCAAGAAATACCGACTTTGTGGGGATGTGACGGGACGATTTTTGAGTTAGGCAGCAATACAGACCCGTTTATTAGTTTGAAGGCACAACTAACAGTTGGCTCTGGCGGACTGGATGCATCAATCAGCACAGGAAGCTGTAATGAGAATTGCAGCAGTGTAGTACAGTAAAATGTTGAATTTTTGAATTTTGAATTATATGATTTTATCTTAAAATATTTGTTAATGATTTCTGAAAGTTTGAATAGGTATAAAATATGAAAATATTATTTATATCATTTCTTATAATGATTTTAAGCCTTGAGATTGGTTATGCACAATTCGATTACCCTTATGCCGTTCAGGGACCTGAGGGAATTTATGTGATGTGCGGGAATAAAATACCAAAGGATTTTGTATATAAAATATACAGGACTAATGAGGGAAAAGAAGAATGGACAATGATTAAAATCCTTTCTTTCAAACCTAATTATGATGATTTTTTCCAGGAGCTTCTGAATGTAAATTCTCATAATAATATTTATGATTTGCCTGATGAGAAATTCAAACCAAAAATTTGGGAATTTATCATTAAAACCGGTGATGTAGATTCAGTGCCGCTTTATGGAGGGATACCAATGTATCGGGAAGCACTTGGAACGGCATTTTATGATGCAGATGTCAAACAAGGCATTACTTATAAATATAAAGTTATTGCTTCAGGAATGAAAATGACTGATAAAGAAAGTATAACTAAACCAATCAAATTCACAACGGTAATACCGAAAATTAAACTGAAAAGTTTTTATCAGGATGCTTCGGAAAACAGAATTTATCTGCGTTTTTATGCACCTGAGCATACAGGACTGCTAAAAGCTAAAATATTCAGATGTAATTACATGCAAACTGATTTCACAGAAATTGCACCGTTTGTGGGATTGTCAAACAGCCACGACAGTTTATTTATCGGTGTTATTGATACACTTGTGAGAATAAAGAATATCTATCAATATTATGCTGTGCCTTATGATTTGTATGGCAATCCCGGTAATCCTTCCGATACAATCAGAATAATAAATTTGATTAACAAAGCGGAATCATATATCGAAGCCTTGCATACTGAAAGTATTGACAGTATTAATTCTATTGAAATAACCTGGAAATGCGAAGTGCCGGAATTTTTAAGAACTATTGATATTTACAAAAGTGAAAATTATGATAAAGGATATAGGCATCTTGGCAGTGTAGCCCCAAATGATACATCATTTATGGATAACCAGGTTAATCCGATTACAACATATTTTTATTATTTGATTATAAATAATGCCTACGGGCAGAGCATACCGAGTGCAAGGATTACAGGAATGCTTGGGCCAGTGAGAAAAGCAGAAGCTCCGAGAGAGCTGAAAGCAGAAGCTGAAAAAAGTGTCGTTGTTTTGACATGGAGGAAACCGACGGCAGATACGAGAGGGTACTATATTTATCGCTCGGAAATGAATTTGGGAGATAGTTTAACTCAAATTACAGATATAATTTTAACGGACAGTCTTAATGTGGAGTATATTGATTCATTGAAAAATGTGAGAAGTATTTCTTTGAATTATGCAGTTAAATCGGCGAATACAAGCTATGACATTAGCCCATTTTCAGAAGATGTGTATGTTACTCCGGATATTAAACTCACACTTGAAACTCCGATTAATTTGAGAGCGAAATATAATGACGGCAAGATTTTGCTGACCTGGACTGATGTCCAGGAAAGAGACAGAAATATTCTTGGATACAACTTATACCGCAAACTTCTGAAAACTGATGGAACTGATTCAACTGCATTAGTTCTTATCAATGGAAAAAGCGAAGATAATTCTTTAAACTACTTTGATGATTCAACAGCCGAGGAAGGCTATACATATTTATATACAGTCGAGTCGTTTTCAATTGGTGAAAGCAAAAGCATATTGAGCGCACCCGCACAAATCGAAGTTCCTGTATTCAGGCCTGTTTCAATTTCAAGTTTGAATATTGCAAGAACGAACGATGGTGTTACTATTAGCTGGAACAGAACAATGCAGGATAATATTAAGGAATATCGGCTCTACCGTCTAACTCAAACAAGTACCACGGTACTTGTTACTACCCTGCCCTCTGATACAGAAACTTATTTAGATAAAAATGCACCCAAGGGAGAATCATGCTTCTACGCATTAACCTGTGTCAATAAGAAAAATATTGAAAGTAAGATTGATGAATGGGTGGGAGCTGAGAAGTAGAGAGAAAAGAGAAATAAAGATTTATTAAAACAAAATAACAAATTTACATATAATGGATAAGGAGTATGAATAGCAAATGCAGGTAATATTAGGAGCAAATGGTGTAATCGGAACAGGCTTGGCAAAAAATTTAACAAGGTACACAGATAAAGTCAGATTAGTCAGTCGTAATCCAAGAAAAGTGAATGCTAATGATGAACTTATTCGTGCTGACCTTACAAATCCTGAACAGACTTTAAAAGCTGTTGAAGGAGCATCGGTAGCATACCTTACAGCCGGTTTAAAATATGATATTAAAGTATGGCAGGTTCAATGGCCGATGATTATGAAAAATGTGATTGATGCTTGTATTGAAAATAATACAAAGCTTGTATTTTTTGATAATGTCTATTTATACGGCAAGGTTGATGGTTGGATGACAGAAGAATCTGCTGTTAATCCCTCCAGCAAAAAAGGTGAGGTTAGGGCAAAATTATCGGAGATGATTTTCAATGATATAAACAATGGAAAATTAAAAGCTTTAATAGCAAGAGCAGCTGATTTTTATGGGCCAAATACACCGCTTAGTTTTGTCAATGCAATGGTTTTTGAAAGATATAGGAAACATAAGAAAGCTCAATGGTTGTTGAATGACGATGTTTTACATTCATTTACATATACACCCGATGCAAGTATAGCTACGGCTCTCCTTGGAAATACCGAAAGTGCTTTTAACCGGGTTTGGCACTTGCCGACTGATAAAAACGTTTTGAAAGGTAAAAAGTTTATAGAAATTATTGCTTCTGAATTTCATGTTGAGCCGAAATATTTAGTTATAAAGAAGTGGATGATGAAAATGTTAGGTTTATTTAATGGTATAATTGGTGAAAGTGTGGAAATGTTATATCAAAGTGAATATGATTATTTGTTTGACAGCAGTAAATTTGAAAAGACTTTTAATTTTCAACCAACTTCATATAAAAAGGGAATTGAAGAGACTGTTCAATCAATGCAACATTCTTAATAAGGCATCCTTACACTGATTTTGCAGTATATAATACAATTTATGTATGGAATCTTTCAGATAATATCTACAATTTAACTGAATTACTAATTATAAGAATTAGAGAAAATGATTATATTTGGTAAATAATAAGTTATTAAATAAATTGATTAAAAAAAATGAAAGTATTGATAATGGTGAACAAAGTAATTTTACTAATAATGCTGAGTTTTTTATTTACTAATGAATTATCAGGAGAAATAGTTTTCAGGAAAGAAGGTTCATTTTTTTTCAAATTAAACTGGAATGCATCATCGTCATCCAGTTATTATGATGTTGATGAAAATTTGATTACAAGTTTAAAAGATGAAAGTTATAAATTTGACTCGTTGCATTGTGTCAATGATTATACCATGGAATTAACAAAAAAAACAATTGAATTGAGTTGTGAATATTCGTTGAGTAATGAGCTTATTGTATATGGGAAATTACCAATTTCATTTAATAATCTGGATGAAGTATTTCAATATGACAAATGTGCTCATACAAAATATGAAAAGGCAAAATACTCATTAACTCATGTTGAGCATTTGGGAATCGGAGCCAAATATGAATTATACAACAGGAAATCATACGCAGCAATTTTATTTGAAACAAGAATTCCACCCGGTTTTAAAAAGGGTTTAATTGATACATCAAAAAATATTTTCTTGGGAGACGGAGCTTATGAGTTGTTATCAGGTCTGGCATTAGGAGTAAAAACAGATAAATATTTGTTAGAATCAAAGATTTTGTATAATTATCGCGACGAAGAACTTGTGGACCAATTCATAATAAGAATAGAAGCAGGCATTTGTACGGTTCCAAATTCTAAATTGTCTGTAATCGGAGATTTCGTATTAAGTACGAAATCTTTTAAGGAAGCGATACCACTGAAAACAAACCAAATTGTTACACAAGAGGATTATTTTGCATTGGAGTTTGAATTTTCAATGTTTTTTTCCGAATCAATTTATGGGGAATTTGCTTATAATTTAAAATTACTTGGTAAGAACAGCTGGAATTTTGGTACTTATAGGGTTGGTGCAGGAGTGCTATTTTAATTACGAATTAAATTTAATTTTTGGTACAGAACATGGCATTATCCTTCTCTCTGTTAGCGAATTTGATTAAAATGTTTTAATTTCTTTTTATCCTTATTATTATTATATTAAACAAATAATTTAGGTTATTTTATAAGATTAATAATGACGATATTGAGAAAGTATCCTAAAATAATAAATACTTCATTTAATGGTACTGAATTTATTTCGGGACCTATTATAATCAACAGTTGGTTAAAACTCTGCTTAATTAGTTTATTAATTTCAATATTTTCAATTCAATACATATATACACAAGACACAACCATGTTAGAAGACGTAGTAAATAAAACTTTGTATGAACGTGATGTTGTAGATATGAGTGATTTGAAACTCGGAGAGGATTATTTTTATACTATTACCGGCACTGCCTCCTGGTATGGCAAAAAGTTTCATTTGAGAAAAACAGCTAATGGCGAACTTTTCAATATGTATGAATATACAGCCGCCCACAGGGATTTACCCTTTGGAACTATACTAAAAGTAACTAATGTTGACAACGGATTATCAGTATTGGTGAGAATTAATGATAGAGGGCCATTTATTGGTAACAGGATTTTAGATTTATCATACTCAGCTTCAATTGAAATTGGAAATACTGGATTATCAAAGGTACTCATCGAAGGATTTATTCCGGGAAGGGTAAATATAGGTAATAATGTCTCAGACATTTATTTTTTCGGTTATTCAATTTCAAAACCAATGGCTTTTATTCATAAAACCGATGCTGATGTGATTGGTTTTTCCAGAGATTTCAATGAAGGAATAAAGCTTTATAAGAATTACCTGGCAAGGCATCCTGAGAATGTTTCTTATCTTGCCGTACCATCTGAACAAATAATGAAGAAGGAAAAGTATGCAGATAAGTTTTATCTGGTTGTTATTGATCCGAGAAGTAAAAAGAAAATAATAGAAATAGTGCGGGATACAAGGTAAGCCTTGAAGTAATTTACAATTAACAATTCAATTATTTTTGGTCAACGTATTTCAGGACAAGACAATTAAAATTGAAAATTAAATAAAAAAAATTGCTAATTGAAAATTTAATTCTTTTGCTATTACTCGTATGCTGTATAGGATGAATTAGTAAATTAATGAAATATTGATTAAAATTAATAGTATTGCTAAATTAATATAAATAATTCGTTATTCTGAGCAAAGCGTAGAATGACATCTATACCAAATCAGCAATACTATATTAATATTGTTTGTTCACTGTTTGTGCATTTCATAATTTTGTAAGATGTTTATATTGAATAAAAGGAGTATAGAATTGAAAAAGATATTATCATTATTGTTTTTTCTTACCTTGGGAGCATTATTAACAGAAGGCTTTCAGTGTGCATCTCCAGAACTTACGACTGCTAAACTTGCAATTAGAAACAAGGAATGGAAAAAAGCCGAGGTAAACCTTGAATCCGCAGTTTCAAAGAATTCCAAAGAAAAGGAATCATGGATTTTACTTGCTCAGGTGAAGGGCGAGCTTGGCAAATATGAAGAAGAAGCTAATATTATTAAGCAAGCTTCAAAAAATATTGAAGATAAAGAGACTAAAAGCCAGTTGAACGATATGGAACGCAAACTTTGGGTATCATCTTATCAAAAATGTATTGACCAATATAATAGGTTCGGCACCAGTAAGGACAGGAAGGATTTTGATTCAGCTATTTATTTATTAAACGTTGCGATCAGTATTCGTCCCGAAAAGGCAGAATTAACAAGGATAAAAGGGCAATTATATGAATCCGTTAACGATACTGCCCAAACGATAACCTGCTATAATAATTATATTCACCTTATTGATAAGGAACTTAATTTTGCCAAAGAAAAAAATATATACCTTAACATGACCAGGGATGAACTTTTGAAAACAATCGGCAAACCGGCAGAAACAACGAGTATGAAGTTCTCACCGATGAGTGATTCAATCATAAATGATTTTTATAATATTAATGGTACCGAACTGATAGTAACATCAATAGAAAAAAATAAAGGTCTATTCAATGTTGACGGCTGGATTGTCAATCCACCTGCAAATTGGCCCCGAAATGATAAAACGGATTTAAATATTATTTCCATAGGGCCCTTTGCTGAACTTGCGCAATTATCTTTTCAGAAAAAAGATTATAAAAAGTCAATCGAATATGTACTTGACTTGTTATCAATTGACCCAAATAATGTGGATGCGAATTCATTTCTGATTAATGTCTATGAGGCACAAGGCGGTACAAGTGAAGCGCTGAACTCAAGTGCTGAACTGGTGAAAACTCATCCAAATAATAAGTTTTACAGACTTCAATATGGGCAAATGCTTTTCAAGGTGGAAAAGTATAATGAAGCTATTGAGCAGTTTGAAAAAGCTATACAGATTGACCAAAATTTTGCTGCGGCATATCGTAACGTTGCCGCTGCATATAAAAATAAGGCAGTATTAATGCAGAGGGAACAACAGGAAGCTGCAGACAAAGACCCAAAATATAAAAAGAAACCGGAATTATATACACCATTTCTCGATAAATCTGCTGCATATTTCTTAAAAGCCAAGCAATTTAAAGAGTATGCCAATGATTTTTATATTTTGAGTGAATTAGCTAATATTTATAATGTTACTGAAAAAAAAGCCGATTGTTTAAGGATACTTGAAGAACTCGAAAAGTTAGAACCGGAGATTCCATTGGATCAGAAATATGACTACTATCTGAAGTTGGTTAAAATTTACGGTAATTTAAAGATGTCCGATAAAATGAACAGGGCAAGGGAAGAAGCTGAAAAATATACTCCTAAAGAATAATTACGAATTATGAATTACGAATGTAGGATATAGGAACTAAAATAATTACAATAAATATAAGATGATATTATGAATGAAAAAAAACCTGAAAAGCCAATACAACAGCAGATTAACATTGAGCTTGGTGAGAAGGAAGCCGAGGGGATTTATTCGAACCTTGCTATTATTTCCCACTCTCCTGCTGAATTTGTAATTGATTTTACAAGAGTTCTGCCCGGAGTGCCAAAAGCCAAAGTCCATGCGAGGATAGTAATGACTCCCCAACATGCGAAATTGTTGTTAAGAGCTTTGGGAGATAATATTCAAAAGTATGAAATGCAGTTTGGTGAAATAAAACTTGATGCAAATCAGAACATTTTTCCGGGTATGCCGGGTGCGCCAACAGTAAATTAATTACGATTCTTCGACTACGCTCGGAATGACAAGATTATGAATAACGAATTACGAATTGTGGTTAATTATGAAAATGCCGGGACAGGGCATTGTTCTGTAACTGCATGGAGTTTTGATGCAATCCGGTAATTATTTACTTGCACTACATACACACCTTCCCTGGGTATTGCACCATGGCTATTCGCCTCATGGGGTTGACTGGTTATGCGAAGCAGTTGCAGAATGTTATATTCCTCTATTAAATAAATTCCACGAACTGCTAAACGAAAATATATTACCAAAAGTAACCATAGACATCTCCCCTGTGCTATGCGAACAGCTTGAACACAAGGATTTCAAACCAATATTTGAGAAATATTGTTCTGATAAAATTGAATCTGCTCAAAGAGATGAAAAAAGTTTTACCGACCACGGTTATGGAGAACATCAGATTTGGCTGACAAAGTACTGGCAGAAATGGTATGATGACAGAAAGAATAATTTTATATATAATTACAATTCTTCAATTGTAGGAGCATTAAAAAAACTTCAGGATGAGGGTGCTATTGAAATAGCCACCTGCGGCGCAACACATGGTTATCTGCCGCTCCTCGGTTACGATAAAAGTATTAATTTACAATTACAACTTGCAGTAGAGAATTATAAAAAGCATTTTGGAAGAAAACCACGGGGGATTTGGTTACCTGAATGTGCTTACAGACCTTCTTATGATTGGAAATCACTAATTCCTGTATATCCGTTTAATGAAACTAGATTGAGACCGGGAATTGAACAGTTTTTGTCACGGTTTGGCTTGGATTATTTCTTTACGGACCAAAGTCTGACTGACAGGGGAAAACCTCTCGGTGCCTTTATAGGTGCCGACAAAGAAAAGTTTATGGATTTACATTCATTAACCAACCAAAAACAAATATATACATTCAAAGATATGGAGCTAATTCCCTATCATGTGAGTTCGAGCGAAAAGACGGGGTGGGGAACGGCTGTTGCATTAACAAGGCACAGGGATATATCAATGCAGGTCTGGAGCGGTGAAGTAGGCTATCCGGGACAGTCTGATTATCTCGATTTTCATAAAAAGCATTTGAGCTCTTATCTCAGGTATTGGCGTGTTACTGATAATAAGGCTGATATGAAGTACAAGACTCTTTATGAACCAAGCTGGACACAAGATAAGATTGACCTTCAATCAAATCATTTTATTCATCATTTGGAAAACACATTAAACTATTTCAATAATAATACAGGTAAATTCGGAACACTATGCACTCCATTTGATACCGAGTTATTTGGCCATTGGTGGTTCGAGGGGCCTGAATTTATAAAATCCGTGATTAAAGGATTGCATCAATCTCCTTATGTCAAAACAGCTACTGCATCGGAGCAAATTTATAGGGTGAAACCGAGTGAAGTAATGAGCATCCCTGAAGGTTCATGGGGAGAGAACAACAATCATGATGTATGGGCTAATGAAGGTAACAAATGGACTTGGGAAGCTGAATACAACGATGAATTCAGATTGCATAATTTATTGAAGAAATACCCTGTTAATAATTTTAATTTAATTGGGAGAAGGGTTGTAACTCAAGCGATTAGGGAGCTATTATTGATTCAATCATCGGATTGGCAGTTCCTGATTCATACCCAATCAGCAAGGGATTATGCAGAACAAAGATTTACAAATCATCATTCGGACTTTAATAAACTATGCGGACTTGCTGAGAAAAACGGTGAGACCGGGATACTCAATAGTGAAGATATAAAATATTTGGAAGTAACAGAACAAAGAAACTCACTCTTTCCGGAATTGAAGCCAGAATGGTGGGAAGATTTTTGGGAAAAGTAAATCAATTACTAATTAAGAATGACTAATTACTAATGAAGAAAAGTTGAACACTGTTAGGCTGTTAGACTAAGAAGATTAGCAAGTTCTATTAAATTTGTTCATTCAAGACAGATTAGAATTTAATGACGGGCTCAAAGAAAATAATTAAAAATATGTTTTCCTTAACAGTTGCAGAAATAGCAAATAAGGGAATTATCTTCATCTTTAATGCATATCTTGCCCGTGTTATTTTTCCTGAAGGATTTGGAATAATTAGTTTCGCAAATGCAATATTGGTTTACTTTTTGTTGTTTGTAAATCTTGGGTTTAATGTTGTTGGTGCAAGAGAAATAGCTAAATCACAGGAGCAAATCGGGAAATATGCAAACACAATAATAACAATCCGAACCCTGATAGCAGTGCTGGCTTATGCTTCATTATTTGTTATAACATTATCCCTTAATAAACCGCTTCTGGTGAAACAAACAATCTGGATAGCAGGATTAAACCTGTTTGCTAATGCAATACTATTGGATTGGGTTTATCACGGAACCGAGAGGATGGAGTTTCTTGCCATGAGGCAGGTGATTACAAGCCTCCTGAACTTAATCGGTGTAGTGCTGCTTGTTCACAGCAGGAACGATATTGTTATTGCAATGCTTATAACTGTAATTTCGACGACTCTGAACTCAATCTGGATGTTAATGCTATATGTTAAAATGTACGGCAAAATAAGGATTGAATTTGACTGGAGTTTCCTGAAGCCGTTATTGAAGTCATCAATACCGATAAGTTTTTCAGTATTCTCCGTAACTATAATGAACACATTGAATATTGTGATGCTTTCTATGTTTCGTACTGACCAGGAAACAGGAATATATAATGCGGCATACAAAATTTTACTTTTAAGTATAGTTCCATCTGTAATACTTCAAAATGCTTTTTTTCCGGCAATATCGAGAGCTAAAACAATTGAAGAGAGAAGAAATGTAATCAGCAAATTTTCAATGCTTATGTTCCTGTTCGCATCAATTTTAACAATAGGTTCATTCACATTTTCTGACTTTATTATTATTTTTACTTTTGGTAACCAATACATGGATTCAATATTAATATTACAAATGTTAATGTTAACATCATTACTGATGTATTACAATATATTTTGTACTGTGCCATTAAATGGATGGAATAAAGAGAAAGATGTGATGTATTCAATAATAGCAGGTGCTTTAGTCAGTATTGTTTTAAATACCATTTTAATACCAAAGTATGGCTCAGTAGGAGCGGCTATGGGAACGATTGCGAGTGAAGTTATTGTTGGTATATGTTTGACTTACTATTTATATAAATCAACAAATAAATATTATCTAATTCCATTATTAAAATTTGTATTATTTTCAGGAATATCATGTGGATTAGGGTATTTAGTGCATATAAACGGTATTCACTCTGTAATCGGAGGATTAGTAAGTATTATCGTATTTATTTTATTGAATATGATTTTCAAAACCGTAACAATTAAGGAACTAAAAGGATATTTGAAAAAGTAGTTTGTGGTTTTGGGTATTGAGTTAGTAATAAAGAACTAAGAAAATGGACGAAGGTTAAGGGAATTGTGGCAAAGATGTATGATTATCTCATAGTAGGAGCAGGTTTTGCCGGTTGTGTGATTGCAGAAAGAATTGCCTCACAACTTGGTAAAAAAGTATTAATTATTGACAAAAGAAATCACATTGCAGGAAATGCTTATGATTATTATGATAAAAATGGGATTCTCATTCATAAATACGGACCTCATATTTTTCATACATCATCAAAAAAAGTCTGGGATTATCTGACTAATTTTACAGAATGGATTCCATATGAACATACAGTGCTTGCTGTTGTAAATGGAAAAAAAATACCTGTGCCTTTCAATCTCAATTCACTACATCAGGTATTCCCCAAAAAAATTGCTATAAAATATGAAACCTTACTATTGGAGAAATATGGTTACGGATTGAAAATTCCAATTCTAAAACTTTTAGAAAATAAAGAAAAGGATTTTAAGGTTATTGCAGATTTTATCTATCAGAATATATTTTATGGATACACTTTAAAACAATGGGGACTTAAACCCGAGGAATTGGAATTTTCGGTAACATCAAGAGTACCCGTTTTCATAAGCCATGATAACAGATATTTTCAGGATACTTACCAAGGAATACCAGAGAAGGGATACACGGAATTATTCAATAATATAATTAAAAATAAGAATATAGAGATTTTACTTAATATAGATTATAAACTAAATTCATCAAGTATTAAATTTAATAGATTAATACATACAGGTACGATTGATGAATATTTCGAATACAAATACGGGAAATTACCATATCGAAGCCTTCATTTTGATTTTAAGACATATAAACAAGAATGGTTTCAGGAAGTCGCCCAGGTTAATTATCCCAATGACTTTGAATATACAAGAATTACTGAGTTTAAACATTTTCAAAGCAGACTGTTAGACTATAGGAAATCAAAAAGGACAACTGTAGCCTACGAATATCCACAAGAATATATTTTAGGAAAAAATGAGCCATACTACCCTATTCAAAACGAGATTAATAATGAATTATTCAATAAATATAAGAAGGAAAGTGAAAAATTAAAGAACACATTCTTTGTTGGGAGGCTTGCTGATTATAAATATTACAATATGGACCAGATTGTCGGCGTTGCATTAATGAAATTTGAAAAGGAAATCGTAAAATAATTAACAATTAATAAAATGAAACATAATAAAAAAAGAGATAATAAAGAGATAATAAAGATTGTAATATTATTAATTTTGTAATTTTATATATTTGATAACAGAGTGATTGAGACAAGAGATAATACACTAAAACCTTTATGTGTTGACCTTGATGGGACTATCATTGCAACTGATTCGTTGATGGAATCAATTTTAATTTCAATGAGAAAAAATCCTTTTATTTTTTTCTTGCTTCCATTTTGGATAATAAGAGGAAGATTTTATTTTAAGACTCAGATAGGTAAAAGAGTAATTCCCGTACCCAATATTTATCCCTATAAATCAGAAATAGTTGATTATTTAAAATCTGAAAGACAAAAAGGACGTGAGATTGTTTTAGCTACAGCCACAATAAAGCCAATAGCTGATTCTGTTGCTGAATATCTTGGCTTTTTCGATAAAGTTATTGCAAGTGAAAAATCAAATAATCTCAGGGCTAATTATAAGAGAGATAGGCTTATTGAACTATATGGTGAAAAAGGATTTGATTATGCCGGTGACAGCAAGGCAGATTATAGTGTTTGGGAAGCCGCAGATAAAGCAATTTTGGTTGAACCAAGCAGCACAATTGAAAATAAGGTAAGAAAATTTAAGGATGAAGTGATGGTTTTCAAGAGTAAATCAAATAAATTAAAATTAATTATTAGGGAAATAAGAGTTTATCAATGGCTAAAGAATATTCTGATATTTTTCCCATTGTTAATGGCACATAAAGTAACAGATGTTCAATTATTTGCAAATGTTATTTATGCATTCTTTGCATTCAGTCTTATTGCATCATCGGTTTATGTATTGAACGATTTACTCGACCTTGAATCGGACAGGCATCATCCAAGGAAGAAAAACAGGCCATTTGCATCCGGAAGTTTGCCTTTACAATTGGGATTTTTTATGACTCCCCTGCTATTAGCCGGAGGAATTTTAATATCAATCTTACTTTTACCAATTGACTTTTTTTATTATTTATTAATATATTTCATACTAACTACATCATATTCATTCTATCTGAAAAAACAGCCGATTTTTGATGTAATCATTCTTGCATGCCTATATACTCTTAGGCTGGTTGCCGGTGCTTCGGCAGTACATGTACAGGCATCACCATGGCTACTTGGTTTTTCAATATTTTTATTCCTTAGCCTTGCTTTCATTAAACGTTATACTGAGCTTCTCGTCATTCGGGAACAGAATAAGAATGAATCAAAGGGCAGAGGTTACATAGTCGAAGATATGAGCTTAATATCGAATATGGGCCCTGCCAGTGGGTATATGTCTGTGCTGGTGCTGGCTTTATATGTGAATAGCAAGGAGGTTATAACTCTTTATCACAGGCCTGAAATTCTATGGTTTGTTGTGCTATGCCTCTTATTCTGGATTTCGAGAATGTGGCTGCTGGCTTTTCGCGGGAAAATGGATGATGACCCGCTGGTTTATACAGGAAAAGACTGGGTTAGTTATGTTATTGGTGCTATTGTAGGTATATTGGCTATTGGTGCGGCATTATGATAATTGGTGATTATGAATCATGGGGCAGATTCCCGAAATATAAACCTTTTGATGTTTTTTCTGTTTATTGGCGAAATGAAATTCCTGACCTTAGTAAATTTCCAAAAAAAATTTTACCGTTTGCTTGGGGAAAAAGTTATGGTGATACCTGCCTTAATGAAGATGGAATTTTAATTGATACAAAAAACCTATCAAAATTTATTTCATTTGATGAAGAAACCGGATTATTGAGATGCGAAGCGGGTGTTACACTTGCATCTATACTTGATTTTTTTGTACCGAGAGGCTGGTTTTTGTCAGTTACTCCGGGAACGAAGTTTATCTCTGTTGCAGGTGCAGTGGCTAATGATGTTCATGGAAAGAACCACCATAATTCAGGGACATTCGGATGTCATGTTACAAAGTTTGAATTAGTACGCTCATCCGGAGAAAGATTAATTTGTTCGAGTGAGGAGAATACTGAGTTGTTCAAGGCAACAATTGGAGGGCTTGGATTAACTGGATTAATCACATGGGTTGAATTTAAACTCAAATCTTGTCCCAGTGCATTTTTTGCAATGGAAAGTGAAAAATTTTATAACGTTGATGAATTTTTTGAGATAAACACCAAATCAGAAAAAAAGTTTGATTATACTGTTTCTTGGGTTGACTGTACGTCAAGCGGAAGCAGGCTTGGCAGAGGAATTTATAATCGGGGAAATCATGCACATCCCGATGATTACGAACTCCCAAAACTTCCAAAACAAAAATTAAAATCATTTCCTTTCGATGCCGCTTTCATCAACTCAGCAACAGTGAATCTTTTTAATATGCTTTATTTTAATAAACAAATCAATAGAATCGAAAAGAATATTATTCATTATGACCCGTTCTTTTATCCATTAGATGCGGTACTTCACTGGAATAAAGCTTATGGAAAAAATGGATTTTTACAATACCAATTCGTTGTGCCTTACGGAAATGAAAAGGAATCTGTTAAAGAAATATTAAAACAGGTGTCCGGTTCAGGAATGTCATCCTTTCTAACTGTTCTTAAAACATTCGGTGATATGAAGTCACCCGGAATGCTTTCATTTCCAAGACCCGGAGTAACTATGGCAATTGACTTCAGAATGGGTGGAGAGAAAACACTGAAATTTCTTGAAAGATTAGACAGCATTGTTCGTGAATCAGGCGGTGTTTTATATCCAGCTAAGGATGCCAGAATGTCAGCAGAAGATTTTCAAAGATTTTATCCTCAATGGACAGAATTTGAAAATTATATTGACCCTGCATTTTCATCCAGCTTTTGGAGAAGGGTAACAAAGAATGAATTAACAGTTAATAATTCACAATTAACATTTTAAGAATTGAATAAAAAAAAGAGATATTAATATGAAAAAAATAATGATATTCGGTGCAGTATCGGCAATCGCACAGGAAACGGCAAAACTGTTCGCAAGGGATGGTGAACATCTGTTCCTGGTTGATATGAATTTAGGTAGATTAGAAGCCCTGAGAGATGATATATTGGCAAGATTTAAAACAAAGATTGATATTTATGAGATGAATGCTTTAGATTTTGACAAACATCAGGAATTATTCGATAAAGCAGTTCAAACGATGGGTGGATTGGATGCTGTCCTGATTGCACACGGCACACTACCCGACCAGACAAAGACACAGGAATCACCCGAATTAATTATCAGGGAGTTTAATATTAATTGTGTTTCAGTAATTTCTCTTGCTTCGATTGCGGCAAATTATTTTGTGAAGAAGAAAGAAGGATGTATTGCAGTCATATCATCTGTCGCAGGAGACAGGGGAAGACAGAGCAACTATATATATGGAGCCGCTAAAGGCGGTGTTACAACATTTTTACAGGGATTAAGAAATAGATTAGCTCATTCGGGAGTTTCAGTTGTTACTATTAAACCCGGTATGGTTGATACTCCCATGACGGCACATTTACCAAAGAATCCACTATTTGCAAAGCCCGGCGACATTGGGAAAGGAATATACAAAGCAATGCTATCAGGTAAAGCAGTAGCATATCTTCCCGGTTACTGGCGATTGATAATGACAATAATTAAAATGATACCTGAAGGAATATTTAAGAAGATGAAGTTGTGAGAAAATAAAAATTTGATTTCTTCATTCTCGTCTCGTAATCATATATATTAAAATTATATGAAAAAATCAGTAAAAAAGATTGATGATTTACTTCCTCACTATGAATTTGATTATAGTAAGGCACAACCAAATATCTTTGCATCTTACCTGACAGAGCAGGCAGGTTATATAAAGCTCCAACCTGATGTTCGAAAATTTTTTAAAACTTCTGAGGATGTAAATAAAGTTTTAAGAGCAATTATAAATG
>JAKAKE010000218.1 GCA_021824625.1 Bacteroidota bacterium
ACTTGCCGGAATTACCGGCGGTATGAATAATATTACAACACCGGGGGCTTACCAAACAAGCTATGGTGGAGGTGTATCAGATGTTTTTCTTGTCCGGTTTGATTCAAACGGTGTCAGGAAATGGGCAACTTATTTTGGAGGTGATAGTGCCGATGGTGATGTTAGCCATGGAGTAAATTTATGTATTAACTCCAAATCTGACATATTAATGACAGGTTGGACTAAAAGCCCTAATGACATTGCAACCCCCGGAGCATATAAAACAGTATTGAATAATAATATGGATGCTTTCATTGTCAGGTTTGATTCATCCGGGAATAGAAAATGGGGAACATATTATGGAATTGAGGGAGTCGTTGATTATGGTACCGCAGTAGCATCCGATCAGTTTTGTAATATATACATTACCGGAGAAACAAATAGCATGACTGGATTGGCAACCCCGGGAACTCATCAATTTATCTCATGCGATGGGTTTGATGCTTTTGTTGCGAAATTCGATTCATCGGGCACAATTGATTGGGGAACTTATTATGGCGGCTGCTCTCCTGATTTTGGGTACGATATATTTCCCGATGGATGGGGAAATATTATTATTACAGGTGCGACATCCAGTGTTACGGATATAGCTACAGCGAACTCTCATCAACCGATTTATGCGGGTGGGGGAGCTGATGCCTTTATTGCCAAATTAGACACAAACGGTAAACGGCTTTGGGGAACTTATTATGGCGGTTCAGGATTTGATATTGGTTTGGGATTAACACAGGATAAATATAGAAATATTATATTAACGGGGATAACTACCAGTGCTGATAATATTGCTACGATTTGTACTCAAAAAGCAACACCAGGTGAGGGTTTAAATCAATTTCTTTCAAAATTCGGGCTTGACGGCTCAATTCAATGGGGTACATATTATTGCGACAGTACAAATGGATTGAATATGGGAGGTAGCGATATTGATATTGATAATAATGGTGATATTATTATTGTAGGTGGAACTCAAAGTGAAAATGATGTGGCTACACCTGGAGCTCATCAAACACAGATTGACAAAACCCCTCATCAATCAACTCTTGGTATTTATTATGTCATATTCGATAGCTTTATAGCCAAGTTTGGTCCTGTTATTCCTCCTTCTGCTTATGAATCAAAGGATGATGAGATTCAATATGCTTCAGTGTGTCTAACTGCTGGTCCTGTTCTTGGTCCATACTGTGTCGGACAGGATATAGTCGTTCCTTTTAAGGCCTATGTTACTTTTAATCCGGGTAATGTGTTCACTGCAAAACTATCTAATAAGTTTGGTGAGTTTGTGAATCCGACTATAATTGGTACGGTTACCTCAACATCATCCGACACTATCAGAGGAGTAATTCCGGTTGGTTTACCCTTCGGCAGAAGTTATAGGGTTATGGTAATTGCGTCAGATCCTCCAACAGTCGGTGAGCCGAATCCTTATGAGATAACCATAGGACCATGCTTTGCAGTGGATTCGGTATATGGGCCATTCTGCCAGGGAGAGACAATTGAAGTTACATTTGCAGCATTTTTGGAATATGCCGACACAAATGTTTTTACAGCACAACTTTCGGATTTTAATGGAAATTTCTCATCAGCAATAGATATTGGTTCTATTAATGCAACCGCATCTAATACCATAACAGCAGTTCTGCCAAAGAATATTACGCCTGGGACGGGATATAGAATTAGAGTCGTTGCATCAAGTCCACAATTGATAAGCGATGATAATGGAACAAATATAACAATAAACCCTTTGCCTACACCGGAATTCACAGGCCCCGATGAAATCTGTTTCGGCAGGTTGAACGAATATACTTCTTTGAATAACCCACCCGGTGTCATAAATGAGTGGTTTGTTGAAAATGGCAACATCATCGGTCCATCAATTGGTAACACTGTTACTGTTCAATGGTTTAATAATTCAGATACAAGGTTGAAACTTGTACAAACAATATCATCTACAGGATGTATTGATTCGATAAAAAAAATAATTAATGTTGCTAATATAATTTTACCCGACTCAATAGGCGAGAATCCGGTTTGTGATAAAATTCTTCTCAATTATAAGGCTCCAAAAAATTATTATTTAGTTAACCACAAATGGATTGTAACAGGCGGAACAATATTGAATGGTGAAACCGACAGTATAGTTTCAATTATATGGGAACAGCCCGGTAATGGCAAAGTAAAACTCATAATAAGTTTCGCCGATGACCCTGATTGCAAGGATTCTGTAGAACAGACATTTACAATCAAGGAATCCCCGGTTGTAACTTTGGATACATTTCCAACAGTATGTGTCAATTCAAATTCATTTTATTTAACAGGGGGGAAACCTGAGGGAGGAACTTATTCAGGTCCAAGTGTTTTCGAATTTGGGTTGTTCTATCCCGAAAGTGCCGGTGCGGGTTCACATACTATCAAATATACTTATGAAGCAAATAATGGATGTTCAATAAGCAAATCTGGTACTCTTACTGTGAATCCATTGCCTGAAAAACCAACTATTACTAAACAAAGTAAAGATTTGATTTCAAGTGCTGATACTGGAAATCAATGGTTTTTAAATGGTGGAAAAATAACAAATGCAGTTAATAAGATATATAAGCCAACACATGACGGAGTCTATACGGTTCAGGTAACAGATTCTAATGGCTGTAAATCAGAAATGTCTGAAGCGTTTGATTATTTTGTATCTGTAGAGGATAATAACAATTCCGGCTTATTCAGGATTTATCCAAATCCTGCACAGGAAAAGATAACAATTGAAATAAATACTAATGTTATTCCTTATGTTGGATACAAATTAATTAACCTTCTTGGTGAGTCTTTAATCAAATCTTCATTTGAAATAAAGGGTGCTAAAACATCAGAATCTTTGAATCTTAAAGGTATAAATGACGGAATCTATTTCTTAACTTTATCAATCGGAGAAAGGATATATTATCAAAAAATAATTATCAGAAAATAATTATCAAAATTTTAGGGGTAGAACAATTTCCACCCATTTTGAAAATGTTGTAGGGGCAGAACATGTTCTGCCCCTGCCTTGCATAACCAACAATTCATTTTTCATTCTACATTTTGAATTTTTAATTATTCTTTATATTTCACTTCCAATTTTTTTCCGTCAGCAAATTCAAGCAGAGTAGGTTTCCAGAGTGCCTGTAATTTGACATATTTACTGCGAATAATTGTATCTCTCGGATTTGAAGGGACATGTTGGTAGCTGTCTGTGAACTTAATATCTTTACCTTTCTCTAAATTATAATTGACAATGATTGGAAATCTCTTGACAATCTGATTGTTCAAATCATAAAATTCAAGTTCTCCTTCGACTTTCTTTATTGTTGTATTTGATTTGTTTTTCAATTCAAAATGTAAAATGTTTGTCTGCAAAGTGTCGCTGTCAGCTTTCTGGACTCCAATATATTTGAAAGAAAGGTTCATGTGAATTTGCAAATTAGAGGTTTGGGTACTCAGCATATTTAAAATATATTCTTTTTTAAAATTCCTTTGCTTTTCGATTATATCAGCAACTTTTTTACCAATTATCGAATCAACAGAATTACCGAACCTTGCCAACCCATTTGAGTATAGTTCGAGTTCTTCACTTGTAATGTCTTTATCGGTTTTCAGTTTTTCAGTAATCGAAATCAAGTTATCTTTTGTAATTATCTCATCCAGCAAATCCGATTTCTTCTCATGCGAACATGAAAAAATCATTAATGTAAATATGATAAGTGTCAATAATTGTTTTATCATTTTCTTTCTCCTCTTTTTATAATTATCAATAAAAATATAACCACAATTCAAAATTTATAATTCATAATTATTTTGTTGAGACGCTAAGTCAATTAAAACACCATACCTCAATCCGCGTGTGCTGACCTTGCATTTGCCTATCTTAAAAAATTTCATTATACATTGTAGAATTAATGTGCCTGCTGTAATTATATCAGCCCTGTCCGGATGTATGCCGGGTATATTTTTTATTTCTTCGATATTTAAATTTTTTATTTTATTAAATATTATATACACTTTTTCATAATCCAAAATGTAACCATCTACCTTTTCTTTTTCATATTTTGTTAGTTCCTGAGCCATAGCGGCAAGGGTAGTAGGTGTTCCTGCAACTCCGATTAATTCTCCTTTGAACAAGGTTGTATCAATTTTGTTCAGAGTTTCCATAATATATATTTCAGCCTCATGAATACTATCCACAGTTGTTGGTTGATCTTTAAAATACCTTTCAGTCAGCCGAACAGCACCAACCGGAAGGCTATATCTTATCTTTACGGAATGATTCTCACCGTAAATAAACTCTGTACTTCCACCACCGATATCAACAACAATACATGGATTGTTATTTTCTATTGTACCTAAAAAACTTAATCTGGCTTCTTCTTCGCCCGATATTACCTTTATTTCCGTTCCAATAACTTTCGATAGTTCATTTACGACAAAATCCCTGTTTTTTGCATCTCTCAAAGCAGATGTGCCAGCCGCAGATATCTTAATAACATTATTTTCATCACAAATAATTTTATAATTATGTAAGATTTTCTTTGCTCTCTCGATTGCTTCAGGTTTGATGTTATTTGTTTTATCAACCCCTTCACCAAGTCTGGCTATGCTGTGTTCATTTCGTAGAAAAACAAGTTCCCCATTTGACTTTTTTTCGCCGATAACCATCAGGATAGTATTTGTTCCAATATCAATACCAGCCATCCTTTCAACCTTATCAAAGGTTGTATGGGGATTGTTATAATTTGGTGCAGGGACAGAACAATGTTCTGTCCCTGCATTTATATCGTCCGAAAATGTATTGCTATCCATTCGTCTTCTGTTATAATATTTATCATTTTAAAACCTGCTTCTGATGCGGCTTTTATTATTTCATTCTTATCATAAATCATAATCCCTGAAACCAGCAAATCGCCTTTATTATTCTTCAATCCTTTATAGAAACATGGAAAGGAAGGAACTAGTAAATTAAAGAAAAGATTTGCCATAATACCATCGCAATCAGAAAAATCAAAGCTATCAATATCGGCTTCAATTAACTCAATATGAGAAAGTACCTCATTTATTTTAATATTTTCAGCCGCATTATCAATTGACCAGTAATTGTTATCGAATGCCAAAACCCTCTCTGCACCAAGCTTTATGGCTAAAATGGCAAGTACGCCTGTACCGGTACCGGCATCTATCCAATACGAACCCGGTTTGATAACTTGTTCTGCCAAAATGCTGATAAGCCTTGTTGATGAATGTTCCCCAGTGCCAAAGGACATTTTAGGGTTAATTATTATCTTTATTTCTGTATTCAGTTCTGCAATTTTCCATTCCGGAGCAATTCCTATTCTTGCATTTACTGTTATTGCTGGAACTTGCTTTTCCCATTCCTCGTTCCAGTTCTTATCCTCAAGAATTTCTTCACTAACTATTTGAGCATTTGTCTCTGATTCAATTATAGCTCTTTTTATCTGAGATTCTTTCTCATTCCAATATTCAAGTGGGAAAGTTACAACAATCTCATCTAATCTTTCTTCGATTCCCGAAAAGGATAGTCCATAAAAAACAGCATAAAGGAGGTCGTAAACCTCTTCTAATACCCTGATATGAATATTTATAAATTTTTTTCTCAAAACAAATTATGTTCTATTGCCGTCTAATCATAAGTTCGTGAAAAATTATTATTTTTGTTCTTTGAACAATAATGAAAAACAAAACTAATTAAACTTGGATGGATTCTAAAACGTTAAATAAAAAGCTGGCACATATTAAATTACTTGTTATGGATGTTGATGGTACTTTAACAAATTCAAAAGTTTATTATTCAAGTAAAGGTGAGGAGCTTAAGGAATTTTCAATTAGAGACGGAATGGGAATTGAATTACTGAAAAATGCAGGAATAAAAACTGCGATTATCACTTCTGAAAATTCTCAGATTGTTACGTCCAGAGCATCAAAGCTGAAAATTGAAAATATAATTCTTGGTTCAAGAAACAAGAAAAAAGATTTACTCGATTTATCAGAAAAACTATCACTGTCATTAGATAATATTGCTTATATTGGCGATGATGTGAACGACTTACATGCTATGGAGATAAGCGGTGTAGCCGCATGTCCTGTAGATGCAGTTCCTTCTGTAAAGAAAAAAGTGCATTATGTTTGTAAAAAAGGGGGGGGGAACGGTGCAGTCAGGGAATTTATTGAAAAAATAATAATAGTGCAAAATAAATCATTATTATTACCGGAAAATTGGTGAATATTATTAAAGATTAAGGAGTTATTATGTCAAAAGATTCGGATTCAGGCAGTTTCACAAGAGGCTTATTTTTAGGGGCTGTCATGGGCGGCTTGGTTGGAGCAGTTACAGCCTTACTGCTTGCTCCCAAAAGCGGGGCAGAGCTTAGAAAAGATATTGCAGAGAAATCTGCCGAACTCTACGACAAAGCAACCGATATGCTTCAAACAGTAGAAGCAAATGTTGGCGATGTAGTTCACACCACTGTTAATGAAGGCAAGGTTCGTGCTCAAAATATTGTTCAATCGGCAAAGTCACAAGCGGAGGAGCTTATGTCAAATGCTGATGCTGTTCTCAAGGAAGCACGTTCCAAAGTCAATACTGCAAAGGATAACATTGGAGATAGGTTACAGAATGTTAAAGATGCTGCAAAAGCCGGAGTAGAAGCCTTTCGCAGTGAAATGGATTCATCAAGTTAATTTTATTAATTGAGGAAAGAAAGAATGGATTTAACAATTCAAATAATTTCTTTGATTGCACTGGTTGCTTTTATTGTCCTGACTGTTTATGCTGTTATATCTCTAAATTCAATGCGGAAGTTGAGTGATGACGCAACAAAGTCGCTTAATATGCTTACAAGAGATGTTAATGAATTAAAAACAAAGCTTATCGAATCTCTTGGGAACCTTGATTTTACCGCAAAGCAGATTGGTTCATCAATGCAAATGATGGAGGTGGATGTTAATTCTGTTACAGGCATATTCAAACCTTTTAACAAATTAGCAACAGATGTTTACGATAAAATTTCACCTCCGATTATTCAAAGTGCAACTTTAATATCAGCAATATCAAAAGCTATTAGTGTTTTTGCAAGTGTGTTAGTAAGTAAGAAGTAATTTACATAAAAAAAAACCTACGGGAATAGGGGACAGGGTCTGGGGGTTGGAAAATCTAAGCCCCAATCCCCAACTCCTATTCCCCATCCAAAACTTATCTCAATATTACTGAGCCATTCTGAATTTTGGTACATATTTTTCCAATAACACAAAACCACCAATCATAATTGTGCAATAAATCATATCTCCAAACAAAGCATTTCTATAAAAAGGCAGAGCAAGTGTATAGCATCTTACAAATCCGTCTAATGTAAGTGCATATAAATCAGTCATTAACCACACTGCAAAGTTAGTAATTATGAAAAATGCCGTTGAAGAAAGCAGGGAAGCCAATACAACCCTTGATACAGTTAATTTTTTTAGCAATAAAAATCCAATTAAAGCACCAACTCCGAAACTAAGGTAAACTGCAATTATCGTTTCATGTAATCCAATGAAAATATCGCTGATAAACATAGCAATTATGGGTATAACGATTGCTAATCTTTTATCAGGGAAAAATGCGGCACTAAATAGGGCAATCGCCATTATAGGATTTACATTTGGAATATGGGTTACTAATCGAGATATAATTGCCGCTGAAATAATTCCAATTATCAAAAGGAACCTTGGATTAATAAATTTTTTCATAATTCACCTGTTTTATTTATAAATTTCTTGTTTTCTATTTTTCTGCAAATTTAATTTATTTATTCAAAATAACATATATGGTAGAGTATAATCGAAATAAATTAATATATTATTAGTTTACATAATGTAGATTATATTACATTTGTTAAAGATATTAATCTTGATTATCATTCGTACTTTCTTCATGTAACATATACTTAAGTGTTTTAATAAATGAAGGGTCATTATTATCAATTTTATCCTTAATCTTACCTTTTATTTCTTTTAATAATAATTGATTCATCAGAATTTCTTCATTATTTTTCTTCTCAATACCAGATTCATGCTTAATTATTTTATTATCGGCATCCATTATATTTTATAAAATCTAATTATTAATTATATCGCAAACCTATTATATTCAATTATTAAATAAATATCTTTAATAGTATTTATCAGCTATTAAAATATTACTGATTGAATTATATAGTTTTATAAATTTGAGTTAAATATTTTATTATTATTAATAACAAATTTTGGTTTTCCCTTTAATTTCATTCCATTGTAAGGCGTATTCCTTGATTTTGATTTAAACAAATCCGAATCAACAATCCAGTCTTCATTCGGAGCAAAAATACTTAAATTTGTGTTTGCTCCTTCTTTGATAATAATGTCTGGTAACCTTAATATTTTTCTAGGATTTACTGACAATTTTTCAATTAGTTGATTAATTGTTATAACACCCGTATGAACAAGATAAGTTATTGAAACGGCAAGAGCAGTTTCAAGGCCGATAATACCGCAAGGAGCTTTTTCAAACTCAACTTCCTTCTCATATAACGTATGCGGAGCATGGTCGGTGGCTATGCAATCAATCGTTCCGTCAGCTAAACCTTCCTTTAATGCTTCAATATCCTTTTCAGTTCTTAAAGGCGGATTCATCTTAAAATTAGTGTCATAGCTTTCAATAAGTGAATCTGATAAAGAAAAATGATGAGGTGCAGCCTCACAAGTTACCCTGATACCCTTTTCCTTTGCTTTACGAATGATATTAACTGCTCCGGCAGTACTAATATGCTGTGCATGGTATCTCCTGTTTCCACAGTAATCAGCTAATATGATATCCCTGCATAAAATCACTTCCTCTGCAACTGAAGGATAACCTTTCAAGCCAAGTTTGGTTGAAACCATTCCTTCGTTCATTGAAAAACCTTCTGTTAGCAGCATATCTTCACAATGCTGAGCCAATAATAAATCCTTTGAACCTGCATATTCGAAAGCTCGCTTCATTATATTAGAATTTTGTACAGCATTGCCATCATCAGTGAAAAACACAACACCATAATCATTTAATTCAAGCATTGGAGAAAGGTACTTACCTTCTCTTTTTACTGTTATTCCGGCTGAAATGCTTACATCAACTATATTATCCTTTGCTTTTCCCTTAATAAATTCAACTACTGTCGGATGGTCAATCGAAGGTATTGTATTCGGCATACAGCAAACACCTGTAAATCCACCATTAGCCGCCGCTTCACATCCGGATATAATATCTTCCTTCTGTTCATCTCCCGGTTCACGCAAATGAACGTGCATGTCGAAAAAACCGGGTGCGGCAACAAGTTTTTCTGATTGTATTACGGTTGTGTTCGTATCAATCTCAGCATCCTTTTCTGAACAATGCTTTATCACTCCATCTTTGAGCCAAAGATTTACAACTTTGTCAAGTTTTTGTTCGGGACTTACTACCCTGATTTTTTTAAAATAGTGATTCAATTATACTCCATTAAATTTTTGTTTATTAAAATGTCATGCTGAACTGGGTTCAGCATCCATTGTGTAATATGTAAATGGATTCTGTAACAAATCCGTAATGACATTCTTATCCTCAGTATTTTTATAAGCAATATGCTCAATTCTTTTCAAAAAACTTCTTCTGTGCAAAGGACACAAGCCATGCTTTTCGATTGCTTTGTAATGCTCTTTCGTAGCATAGCCCTTGTGCTTTGCAAAGCCATATTCGGGAAAGAACCTGTCTGCAACATCAACCATCCATTTATCACGGACAACTTTAGCTATGATTGAAGCTGCCGCAATCGAGATTGACTTGCTGTCCCCTTTCACGACTGTCGTAAACGGAATACCGAATTCATTAAAATAATTCCCGTCCACAAGCAAATGGTCGGGCTTTATTGTCAGCGATTCAACTGCTTTTTTCATTGCCAATTGAGTCGCCTGCAATATATTTATTTTATCAATTATTTCATTGTCAATAAAACTGAATCCAAAAGATAAGGATTTTTTTCGGATTAATTCAAACAACCTTACTCTTTCTTTTTCCACAATTTTCTTTGAGTCATTAATTCCTGATTTTGAAAGCAATTTGTCCTGCAATATCACAGCCGCCGCCACAACAGGACCAGCAAGTGGACCTCTCCCCGCTTCGTCAATCCCGGCAACAAAGCCTTTATTGACATATTCTTTTTCTATACTGTAATCAGGATATTTTTTATTCATTAATTCTTTAATTATTACCTTTATATGAATAGCCACTATCTTCAGATAGTGGAGTTTTTATAGCACCTAAGTTAATGACTTTAGTAACTTTACTTTAAATTTGGGGATAAATCCCTGTCGTTTTCGCAATCAGAAGTCCACTACTTAAAAGTAGTGGCTATTCATCATTCTTCAATCAATTTCAAAAATTCGTTTCTTAAATTGAAATCATCAAGTATTAAACCTCTCATAACTGAAGTAATCATCATTGAATCAGTTTCAGAGCCTTTCACTCCACGCGAAATCATGCAATAATGCTTTGCTTTGATTACAACGCCCAAAGCACGCGGATGAATCAATTCTTCAATATAATCTGCAATTTGCTCTCCTAACTCCTCCTGAATCTGTCCCCTTCTTGAAAACCAGTCAACAATCCTCGACAGTTTTGACAAGCCAAGAATATGTTTACCGGGAATATACCCGATTGCACACTTGCCTGAAATCGTCTGCCAGTGATGTGAACAGACTGACATCACTTCAATTCCTTTGCTGATAATCAACTCGTCAATATTCTTTCTGTTTGGAAATACTGTCGTGATTGGCGGGTTCTGATACCTTCCTGCAAACAGTTCATTGACAAGCATACGTGCAATTCTTGCAGGTGTATGTGTCGAATTAGGGTCATTCCTCGATATTCTTAGAATATCGAGTACTTCAACAAACTTCTGTTCAAGCATAGGAAGTATTGAGTCTTTTTCTTCTTTTGTAAGGGGTATATTGCCGTTAGCATCAAATAGTTTTTGACCATGTTTATTTTTTTCGGGATATTTTACACCGGTTGTATCTCTAAGTTCTTCGATTTCTTCGTCGCTCAAATCATAAAATCCTGCTGAAATTACTTTTGGTTCCATCTCTTTTTTAAACGGCTTTTTATTCTTGCCTTTTTTTGTTTTCATATTATCCTCAATACTCTTAGCGGATACTACAAATATATTATCCTATTTTCCGTAATATTCTACAAAACTGTTTTCAGTTTCATACAACCTGATTGAATGCAATTTACCATTTGGAAACTTGTTTTCAAGAATTTTCCAGAAAACAATTGTAAGATTTTCAACTGTTGGAATAATTCCTTTCAGAAAATCAACATCATGGTTAAGGTGCTTATGGTCAACTTTTGAAATAATTTCATCCTGCAAAATCTTTTTTAATATTTTCAAGTCAATTATATATCCCGTCTTGGGATTGGGTTCACCGGCAACAGTAACTTCGAGCTTGTAATTATGCCCGTGACCATAAAAATTGTTGCACTTGTCAAAAATTCTTTCATTTTCCTCATCACTGAATTCAGGATTGAAGAGCCTGTGCGACGCAGAAAAAGTTACCGTCTTTGTAATGTATAACATTGATTTCTCCATTAATTACAATTGCAAATTTAAAAAATCCTCTGAACAACCGTGATTGAAAATTACCCTGAAATAATTATTTTTGAAGGATTTTGTAAATTTTTTAATTAAAACTATGAAATATATCAAAATATTAAATGTAATATTATGCAAATAGCAACAGAAATAAAGGGAGAAAGAGATGTCAGAAAACGAAAAGAAGAATGGAGAAAACGATTTAAAGGTTATGAAAAAGAAAACAGGAAAAAAACAAACAAAAAAACCTGAAACGTTTAATATATTTAATCCAGAAATAACAGATGTAGAAGAAAAGAAAAATCAAATAGAGAAATTAGAGAAAATAGAAAAAACAAATAATAATTCTAATTTCTCTATTTTATCTATTAGGATATCTGAAAAGAATGAACAAAATGAAGTAATAAATAAACAATTATCAAAATTCTATGGTTATTTATTGTATAACGTAACATTCGTATGTTTTTTTGTATTTTTGATTTTATTATCTGCTTGTTCAACAGTACCCAAACAACAAAAATCAAATTCTTTTACAAAGCCGAAAGAATGGAATAGTAAATTGAAAACATTAAACATTTCTGCAAATATATCTTCAAAATATCATGATGAAATAAACAGCGGCTCATGCAAACTCATATTAAACGCTTATGATTCATTATCCTTAATGATAACCGGGCCTTTTGAAATACCTATCGGAAAGCTATATTCAGATGCACAATACTTCGTTTATTATGATGCTTTTAATAATCAGATTCTCGAGGGAAAACCTACGGCAATGAATTTGAAAAGAGCTGCGATGGTACCATTGAGCTTTTATGAATTCATCAGGCTTCTGAGGTGCGAAACACCAAGTGAACCGAGTGATTTTACACTTGATGAAACTTACAAAAATGATGATGGTTTACTATTTAAAAATTCATCAAACAAAGACTATATTGAATATGCCTTATATTCGTCATTTGATAATAATTTAATCCGTTATCAGAGAAAATTAAGGACAGGACGATTAATATTAGATTTGGTTTATAAGGACTATGTGAACACTGATGGATTTCAACTTGCTAAATATATGATTTTCAATTTTCCTGAAATAGATACTAAAGTAGATTTACAAATAAATAAATATAAAATAAACATGGATTTTAATAAGCTTTTGAGATTCAGTTTGCCTGAAGGAATCAAGGTTTATAAGGTCGAGTAATTTTAAAAAATGGTGAATTCTGAATTATGAATTCTGAATGATTATGATAAGTTCCGATTTGAAAATGAAATTAATAATAAATGTTGTTTTTCTCTTCTTTATTATTCTGAATATTGAAGCATTTTCTCAATCCAAAGAAGCAATTAAAAAAACACTTACCGAAAAAGTTGAAACCTTAGACAGTGCAAGTAAAAATACTCTAAATTTCAATCCACAGGCAAGGGATTCCGTTTTGAAATTATACCGTGATTCTGTTTTGATTAAGACAGACAGCGGAAGGACTGAAATGAGAAAATCGAAGTCGGGAATTGATTCAGTAGTTATATATTCTGCCAAGGATTCCGTTAGATTTACAGTAAATAATCGTACAATGAGGTTAAAGGGAGATGCCAAAATAAGGCTTAAAGCTCAATCTATTGAATCTGAAATAATCGAAATGAATTTCGGGAATACAAGTCTTAAAGCAGAAGGCATTAGAGATTCTAATAACAAAATTATTGGTTATCCCAAATTTTCTGACCAGGGGGAATCTTTTGTCGGCGAAAAAATGTTGTATAATTTCAGCAACAAACAAGGCACAATAAGCTTTGGTGAAACAGAAATATCAAACGGTTATTATTTTGGTGATAAAATAAAACGTGTTTCTGAATCAGAATTATTCGTTAAAGATGGCTGCTACACAACCTGCGATGCCCCTCATCCGCATTTTTATATAGGTTCGCCTGAAATGAAGGTTATAGCTAACGAAAAAGTTTATCTTGACCCAATTATTTTCTATGTAGAAGATATGCCCTTATTCATAGTTCCAGTGGGTTTATTCTTTCCAAGCCGTGGGGGAAGACAATCAGGTTTAATTGTTCCTTCATTCTTCTTCTCAAAAGACCGGGGTGTTGTATTTCAGGACTTTGGTATCTATCTGGCATTGAGTGAGTATTATGACACACAATTTAAAATAGATTTCTATTCCAAGGGCGGTTACATAGCCAAAAATCAGACCAGATGGAAACTGCTGGATAATTTTGAAGGTAGTCTTAGTGCTGAATATGGTTATATAAGACTAAAACCTGATGAGCCTTACAACTTAAATTATAAATTTGGATTGAATCATAATCAGACCTTAACACCTCAATCTAGTATAGTTGCAAATGTTAGTTTCATTTCTCAAAATTATTACCAAAACACATCAATGGACATTTATAATCGGCAGAAACAGAATATTGTATCAAATGCTGCCTATTCGCAATCTTTTGATGATGGCTCAAGCTTTTCACTATCTTTCAATCGCGACCAAAATGTTACCACAGATGAATATCAACAGACATTTCCCCAGGTTAACTACTCAATGCCAAGCTGGAAACCACTTAAACCGTTTGTTCCATCCGGGAATTGGTTAGGAGATATATCAATGAAGTATGGTGTTTCAGGAAGGTATTATAATGACATGGTAATTCATTTCGATTCTGTATTAGTAGATAGTGTACAAAACAAATATAATCCTAATAATGATACAATTTATAATACAAGGTCATCAATAAACCACAGCCCCAGCATTTCAATAACACCAAAGTTTGGTTATTTTTCGATTACGCCATCAGTATCGTTAAGGGCAAATAATTATTTCAAAAAGATGACCAGAACTTATAATTCTGTTGATTCAACAACACATGATTCATTTGAAAACGGCTTCTACACTGAATATACTTACAGTTTTGGAGTATCGGTACAAACGAGGTTATATGGAATTGTAAAGCCGGATTTATTCGGAATAAAAGCTTTGAGACATACTTTTCAACCTACGTTTAGTTTTTCTTATACACCTAATTTATCTAATCCCTCATTCGGTTTCTATGATAAATATTATGATTCATCCAGAAAGCAATGGATACAATATTCAAGATATGAAATTGATGGCGGCGGTATAGCATCAAGAAATCTGTCCCGTTCAATCAACTTTGGATTTCTAAATAACTTTGATGCTAAAATTGCATCAATAGACACAATGCCTGACCAAAATATCAGCTTTTTTAACTGGACTGTAAATGGCAGTTATAATATGGCGGCAGATTCTCTTAGATTTAGCGATATATCAATGAATTTCAGAATTCCTGATTTGAAATTTATCACATTAAATGCCGATGCAGGTTTTACGGTGTATGATGAAGCAAGGACAATTAATCAGACAACCGGCGAATTGACTAATAATTACGCTCCAATAAATAAGTTCCTTATTGAAAACGGAAAAGGTTTAATGAGGCTCAAAAGACTTGGTTTGACACTTAACACTTCCTTCTCTTCGGAGGGGGTCTCAACCGGTTTTATGGGTGAAGAAGACCGGGCACAACAACCAAAGAAGGATACAGTTGGATTGGGTGATAGATTCAAACGCAGGCTTGAATACACTGAAACTCCATTTGATAATTTCGGAGATAAAACGCCCGGTTATACTTCCTTTAACATACCCTGGCAGTTAAGTTTTAATTTAAGTTTTAATTATAATAACCCGACATTAAATACATATTCCAAATCTTTGAATTTTACTACTGACTTTTCTTTCAGATTAACCGAGACCTGGAATTTCAAAGGAAAAGCCCAATTTGATTTTATCAACAAGCGGCTTCTTCAGCCCAGCTTAACCATAACAAAGGATATGCATTGCTGGCAGTTGGATTTCACATGGTATCCGAATCTGGGATTTTATCTGAGGTTTAATGCTATTGCTCCTCAGCTAAAAGATTTGAAACTTGAAAAACGGAATACACCGATTTATTAAACTTTTTTTGCTAATTCATAAATATATTATTTTTGCTCAAATTCTTAGTTAATAAAATAAATCAGTAATATGAAAAAAATCTTAATAATCGAAGATGAAATCCCAGTACTCGAAAATCTTGCGGAACTAATCGAAGAAGTTCCGGAATATAAAGTACTGACAGCAAGCGACGGAATCAAGGGACTCGAACTTGCAATGGAACATCTCCCCGATTTAATTCTTTGCGATATTATGATGCCGGAATTAGACGGTTATGAGGTTCTAAGCACTATTAAAAAAAATGATGCAACATCTACCATTCCATTTATTTTTCTAACGGCAAGAACCGAAAAAGAAGACATGAGACAGGGCATGGAACTTGGTGCAGACGATTTTCTCACCAAACCCTTCACCTTCAAAGAAGTATTTAAAGCCATAGACAGCAGGCTTTCAAAAACAGAACAGATTTTAACAAAATCAGAAAAGCAATTAAATGAACTCAGAATCAACCTTGCTTCTTCACTCCCCCATGAATTAAGGACACCATTGAACGGTATTCTTGCATCATCACATCTTTTAATCGAACATTTTGATAAGATGGATTTAACTGAGGTTAAGCAGGTTCATAATAGCATATATGCTTCTGCAAAAAGATTGAACAGGCTTATTACCAATTATCTTACTTTTGCCGATTTGGAATTGCTATTTAAAGATAAACAGAAACTTCAATATCTGAAAGAAAAATCTATTGTAGAATCTCCTGAACCTATTATAAAAGATATAGCACAAAACTTAGCCGCAAATTATAAAAGGAGTAATGACCTCAAAGTTGAAATTTCAAATAATTCAATAAATATCATACAGGAACATTTATACAAAATTTGTGAAGAGCTTATTGATAATTCCTTAAAATTTTCAGAAGAGAAAAAATCAGTAGTTATTTCATCAATTATTAATAAAGTTTACTATATTTTAAAGATTAAAGACGAAGGAATCGGACTTACTCCTGAGCAAATCTCAAAAATCGGTGCTTATGTACAATTTGACCGCAAACTGCACGAACAGCAAGGTTCCGGTTTAGGATTAATAATTGTAAAAAGAATTTTACAGGTTTACGATGGCTATCTTGAAATTGAAAGCGAACCCGGAAAACATACTGAAATGAAGGTTTATATGAAATTGAGCAGATGAATAAATTATTTATAACATCTAATTGAGATTATATAATAATGATTATATTTTTATGAAAAAATTTAGAATTTATACTGATACCTCAGTTATTGGAGGCTATTTTGATAAAGAATTTGAACTTTATTCAAAATCTTATTCAAAATGTTCATCGAAGGCAATATGAAAATTGTATTATCTGATGTAACGATTAAAGAGTTGAATAAGGGACCGGTTAAGTTAATGGAGTTAATTAATACTATTCCCGAATCAAATATTGAATTTATTGAAATAAATAATGAAATAATTGAATTATCAAAAAAGTATTTAGTTAATAAGATAGTATCTGAAAAATTTTATGATGATGCTGTACATGTTGCTTCGGCTACGATAGCAAGAGTTGATGCAATTGTATCATGGAATTTTAAACATATTGTTAAATTAGATAAAATTAGGTCTTATAATTTCGTCAATATTACAAATGGTTACGGTTTAATTAATATTATTACACCAGTGGAGCTTTATTATGAAGGTAAAAATTGAAAAGAAAAAATTTGATAGCCTGGAAAATAAATGGCGGATTCAGGAAGAAATCTATAATGAAACAAAAAACATGACTGATAAAGAAAAATTAAATTATTTTAGAAAATCAGTTGATGAGAGTGAATTCTCGGAATGGTTGAAAAGAATAAAAAGGAATTCAACCAATTAAAATTATTTATTTAACTCATTCAAACAAATTTCCTTTATTCAATATATTATTAGTGTCAAACACTTTTTTAATTGCTCTCTTTTTCTCAATTGCTACTTCATCAAACATTCTATAAAAATATTTCCTCTTCAGCTTACCTATTCCGTGTTCAGCTGAGACAGTGCCTCCAAGCCTCAATGCTTCTTCTATACATTCATCATAAAATTTATAACCGTTGTTAACTTCTTCATCGGATTTCACAATTACATTTGCATGAAAATGGCTATTTCCTATATGTCCCCAAATGAAATAATTCAAATTGTAATGATTAAGCTTATCAATAATGTATTTGTAATACTGTTCAACAAATTCATCAGGTACTGCAGTGTCAGTGCCGATTTTCAAAGTATTATTGTTAACAATGATTTCAAAAACTTTTTGAGGTAAAGCATGACGAAACTCTCTGAGTAAATTATGTTCTTTCGGATTTGTTGCTGTCCATGTATCATCACCGAGTTCAGTAAACTCAGATATAGTTTTATACCATTCCTCCATAACTTCATTTTCAATCTCAATAGTGTATTCCTGCTCAAACCAAATAGCCCCCACTGCCCTATCAGG
>JAKAKE010000196.1 GCA_021824625.1 Bacteroidota bacterium
GCCGTGACACGTTTCACATTCAGGCAAATTCATATTATCAAATGCCTTTTTATGGGGACTCTTTGAAAACAAATCAGCATTAAGATTATGACATGTTCCGCAAACATTCGAAATTGATTCGATTCCAGGAGGCACAGCACCGTGAGTACCGTGGCATGAATTGCAGGCAGGTGCATTCAAATCCTGTTTTATTAAGAGAGCTTTACCATGCACGCTCGTTGCATACTGAGAGTACTGGTCTGTCGGAATTTTATACTTTGCCATTTTATTTGCATCACTATGACAATTTGAACAAACCTTAACGATATTTAAAGGATAGACGCTCGACTTCGGATCTTTAGCTTTTCGAATCTCATGCTCACCATGACAGCTTGCACACTGTGCTGCATTTATATCACCCTTTGAATTTAATTTTCCATGAACACTCGTATAATATTTGGATTGTTGGTCAATCGGAATCTTTGGATTATACATTTTCATAAAGTTTGCATTGCTGTGACAATTTCCACATAATGACGGAATTTTTGTAGGATATACTTTTGATAATGGATTATTAACCGAAGCGATTTCATGGACTCCATGACAACTTATACAATCGGCGATAAATCCCTTACTGTCTGATGATGACTTTGAGTGAACAGACATCTGAAGTTTCTTGTATTGGTCAGTTGGTAATTTTGAATTATATTTTTTCATTACTTCAGCATCATTATGGCATTTTACACATGGCTTATACCGTTCCTGCGATTTGGGTTTCCCGATGAAACCTTTACCTTTACTCATTGATTGCTCCATATCATCAGATGCTGGGTCACCACCATGGCAATCGGCACAACTAATTCCATTTGCATAATGAATATCTTTTGAATACATTTTTGCCGGTAATTGAACCCTGTCGCTAAGGTCAAGATGACAATTATAACATTGGTCGCCACCCGATTTGATTCGATTGCTTTTAGCTAAAGGAAAGCAAAAATCCGAAAGCAAGATTGTCAAAGCAGCAATTAATAAAATCTTCTTAAGCATTCTTGTCTCCCTGTTTAATCTAAAATAAATCCTAAAATCGTAAAAACAATTATAAATACTATAACAAATATCCCGATAAAATTCAAAACCCTGTTCCTGGTTCCATGCTTCAGTTTGTTCCCCCAGAAAGGTATTAGAACCCAGACTATCCCTGCAATAGTGAAAAGCGTGATACCAAATAATTCTCCGTCAATAAATAAAATGTGAGGTGGTAAAAATTTGAATATCTGGAACATAAACAGGAAATACCATTCCGGCCTGATGCCTTTGGGTGCCGAAGCAAAAGCATTGGCTTTATGTCCAAGCTCCCATGGAAAAAAGACTGCCAATATTGCAAGAATATTAATTATTATTAACCATACTAATAAATCTTTTAGCAAAAAATTCGGAAAAAAAGGAATTTGCTGTTTTTCAGATTCTGGTTTCTTATCCCAATTCTCAGGTGTATGCATTCCCTGTCTTTGTATAAAAATAAGATGGGCTGACAAAAACACTGTGAATATCGCCGGCAATACTGCAACATGAAATCCAAAAAATCTCGATAAGGTTGCTCCTGTTACATCTTCGCCGCCTCTTAAAAGGTGAAGTAAATAATTGCCTACTACCGGAACTTGTCCCACCATATCCGTTCCAACTTTCGTTGCAAAGTAAGCCAGTTCGTTCCAGGGAAGAAGATATCCACTGAAACCGAATGCAAAACTCAGCAATAAAAGTACTATTCCTGAGTACCAGGTTAATTCTCTTGGTTTTTTATACGCTTTCAAAAAGAAAACAGAGAACATATGGACAAATGCGGCGAATACCATCAAATTTGCCGACCAGCTATGTATTGAGCGGATTAACCATCCAAAATTTACTTTAGTATTAATGAACTGAACACTCTCGAAAGCCAGATCCTCTGTGCCTTTGTAATACATCAGTAGTAAAATTCCACTGACTACCTGGATGATAAACAGGAGAAGCGATATACCGCCAAAGTAATACCAGATAGTCGCCCGGTATTGAGGTACTGATTTCTTTTTTAGAAAGTCTAACAAAGCAGTTATCTGGAATCTTTCATCAATCCAACAAAATGCTTTGGTATTTCTGAAATTACTATTTCCCATTTAACTTACCTCCTTAAAAATTATAACCTCATCTCCTTTAATCGAAACATTGTATCTTTCCAAAGGTGCAGGCGGAGGCCCGCTGACATTTTTCCCATTAAGGTCATAGCGTCCGTTATGACATGCACAGTAAATCTGACCATACTCTTTTTTATATTGAACGATACAGTCAAGATGTGTGCAAGTTGCGGTAAATGCTTTATATTCTCCATTTATAGTTCTGATTACTATGACAGGTTTATTCCCGAATTTCACTATTTTTCCGCTGTCTTTTTCCATGTCATTCACTTTTCCTAATTTAACATTAGAAACTTTGACTTCTTCTACTTTTGGAGGTTCGAGATAACTGTATATAGGATATCCGATAGCCCCTATAAAAGCTGCTACGCTGCCTCCTAAAAGTATATTAACAAAGTCTCTGCGTGGTTTGATTTGGGATTCGCCTGATTTCTCATCAATTTTTGCCATAGATTTCCCCTATAATCTTAAATTATCTATTTGAATAATTTGTATGTAATAAAATCAAATGCTCTCGACAATATCAATAGCAACTACACTTTTTTTTCAAAAAAAGGAAAGATTTTATCAAATAATCTCAATAATAAAAACGGCGTTATAATAATAAGAAATGATACTAATAATCCTTCCTTATCAAAATAACCGGGGAAATAATCCGTGAATCCACGCATACTTTTTGAAACAAGCTGACCTCCGATTACTACATTCCACCTCATAAATAAAACCTGAAGCAATAATAATACAGATGATAACCAAATAAGTGAATTTCTTAAATTATTATTTAATGATTTGAATAATGATGTTATGGTAAGCAGGAGAAAAGGAACAATTGAAAAAAGTCCGATTTGCAAATAGACATAAGATATCTTAAGTTCATGATTAATTAATTTACTCAGGATTGCCCATTTTTCTGTACGTTCATAAGATATTGACAATACCTCCATCAATTCTAATGTGACTGCAATTATCATAAAACCCCAAAGCCATTTCGACATTACATCAATTGAATCCTGGCTTATTATTAATTTTTTCCTTCTCCAATGAATGAAAAGATATAAAAATAATAGTACAGCTAATCCCGATACGATGGCTGAAAAAATAAATATTATAAACATTAGTGGTGTTGACCACCATAAATTTGCTTTAATCGAACCAAAAAGAAAACCAACATAACCGTGCAGAACACATGCTACCGGAATACCGAGTCCACCTAAAAAGACAATGATTTTTTTATCATATCTTCTTGTATTTTCATTATCATTGGTATTCCCTAATATAATTATATTATAAATAAATTTTACTATTCCCTTAGAC
>JAKAKE010000219.1 GCA_021824625.1 Bacteroidota bacterium
ATAATTGTAGGAATAATGAAAATATTTTTTGGGAAAAAGTATGGTCTTAAAATTCTATTAACAAATCCTTCTTCCGTTTGTCCCTCAACTAGAATTAGAACTTTCTTCGGCATTTATGGTCTTCCCCCAAGAACATTTTTCTCCCATAATTCGCCTATAGCATATTGGTTAAGCCATTCGGTCAATGATTCTAATTCAAGACGTTTGAAAATGGATGCCCCTTCCGTTCTATCAACCACAATAATATCTTGTGGTTCAAAATGATTTAGAAAAGTAACAGATTGAGTAGAACAAATTATTTGTTTACCATTTGCAGCTACGGATTTGATTAATGACGTTAGCAATTCTATTGCTGCTGGATGTAAACCTAGTTCTGGTTCATCAATAATTATTGTGTCCGGTAAGTTGGGCTGGGATAAAAGAGTAATTAAACAAATCATTCTGAGTGTTCCATCAGATAAATGATTAGCGTTAAAATATTCATCCGAGCCAAGGTGCTTCCACTCTAAACGGATGTTCTCAGAATTTAATGCTAAAGGCTCCAATTGAAATTTTTCAAAAAATGGGGCAATCAGTTTAATCGTATTTTCAATTCTAGTAAGATATTCATGATGTTTTTTCGACAAAAGATATAGGAAAGCGGCTAAATTGGATGCATCTCTTCTTAAGCTTCTATTATCATTTATGTCCCCAGCTTGTTTGACTTTTGCGGCCGAACTTGTATCATGGAAATGGTAAACCCTCCAATTTGACATTGAGCTAAGGATATAATAAACAACACCTTGTTTATTCGCATCTTGATTATATTCTGGAATAAGATTGGTTTCTTTATTGGCAGCCGATAAATCTCTTTTAGAGGTTGCACCATAATATGGATTATAATAGGAAGTGATTTCGTGTTTGAAATAAAAATTATCGTCAACAGTTGCAGCAAGTTCAAAATCGTAATCATTTAATCCAAAAGAAAGCATTCCAGAGAATGAATTGGAATGTTTTTTGCCAAAATGAAGGAAGTTATCAGCCCCACCTTTTTCAGCTATATATCTCTGTAAGTTTTGTGATACAATATTATTTAATAGATTAAAAAATTGAATAAAATTTGATTTACCTGCTCCGTTAGGCCCAATTAAAATGTTTATATTATTCAAAGATAGTGCTAGTTCTTTGATTGACTTAAAATTAGAAATCTTTATTCTGTCGAGTTTCATTTAATAACTTTGTCTTAATTAATAAACTAATTTCATATCATGTAATATAATAAATATGTGTTTGCCTAATTCTTATTATTCCAGTGAGAATTAATATAATCAACAATTTCTTTAGTCCCGAGAGGTTCTGACGCTGCTTGGGACCTTATAAAAAACTTCTCTTCACCGTTCATTGTACAATAAGCGGGCATATCGCCGGCGGTAATGTTGACTATGCAAATATCTCTTCCATTAATTGATTCTATTTTTGAAGAGATATACTGATGAAACTCTTTGCCAATATAATTGTTAATAATTTCTCCAACTTTCAGCATGAAACCATCTTTATTTTGTTTATTTCCCAAAGTTTTATAATCATTATCTAATCCTATTACATTCCCATCATCGTCAACGCCAATTAATAGTCTGCCACCCTCAGTATTCAAAAATGCTGCAATGGTTTTGGCAATTACAGATTCCAAAGATTTGTTTAACTGATTTAATTTGACATCCCATCTTAGAGATGATTTGAATTCAAGAAAATTATTTTCTCCTTGTTTTATTATATCATCCCAATTTATTTCAACTAATTCTTGAATATCGGGTTGGTATTTTTGTCTAATAATTTCAAGAAACGAATTTATTTCTTCTGCAATTTTATTTCTTCTGTACTCTAAAAATTTTTCATAATATGACACTTGCCACAAATTCCTATCCATTGGAATGAATTGTCTTTCTAGTGCACCCGGATATTTGTTATCGATTTCTGGTAAATATATTTCAGGTAGCGAATCTAAAATTTCATAATTAGTATCTCTGGTTATAAATGCTCGGTTTGCTATTTCGTTAACTTTCTTTTTATCTAAATGATTCTCTGAATCATACCCATTAGAATACAAAACGGATTGTGGAAATATATGGTGGCTATGTATTATGTATGAATCACCTATTGTATCATACAGAGTGCTTCCGTTTGACCAATCGATTGCCCTATTGTTTTTAGTTATTATATAAAGCAACTTGTACATAGGATTACCCGCTTCTCTGCCTTCAAGATCGGCCGCTTTAACTTCAATTCGTCCACGTTGATCTTTAATTTCATTAACCAAATTCTCCACAGGATCATCATCCGAAACGGCCCAATAAACATCTTTATCTAACCTTGAATCTGTTTGACCGCTATATCTACTCCACATTAAAGCTAATAACATCCAGTATATGAATCCATATTTAATATTTTCTGTAAATCTAATATCATGTTTTAATAAATAAGCAAGAAGCGGAACTAATACGTTATGGGTAGTCATATCTCTTGAACCACCTATCAATGCATCTTGTTTAAGAATTGGAATAATATAATCAATCGTTTTACTTACTTTATCCCAAGCACTGACATAATCTGCTTGTGTGAATTTTTCATAATCAAGTTTAGAATTACGATCAAACAGTGCCGAATCAGTTAATGTTACAACTAGACATCTTGTAAAGAAATCTAAATCAAACTCAAAATTTATTTTTTTCAATTTTTCGATTTTTTCCTTTATTCTGCGTCTTGCTTGAGGCCATTTTCCCGTTATGTGAGTTAAAACAAGCTCAGCGTCTGTTAATTTAGTTCCTTTTGAGTTGACTCTATCAAAAACATCTATTGCTTCATCGATTTTTGCTGTTGAAGGAACAGATTGTATGGGATAATCCATTTCATTAATTTGTCTCAATCGAGTCAATGTGGCATTTACAATTTTTGAGAGTCGTTTGAATTCTGTTTCCTCATGTTGATCACAATATTTTTCAGCAATATCAAGAGGATCAACTTTTTCTAAATCAAAACAGTCAGTTACATTTTGCCAGAGTGGGTTCCCTTCCATTCTTTTTTTCATTAAATAATTGAACTCACCTGTTTCTAAATTTATATATAAATGTCTAGGATCTTGTAGCAAATCTGTAACTGTGTAATAAGGGGGGATTTCACCTTTAATAATTAAATAAAGTGTAGTAAGTCGTTGTTGTCCATCAAGAATGACCTTTGTAAATCCTAGTTTTTCCTTCTTAACTGCATTGTTCTTTATCTCTGGGACATCTTCACCATTAGCTTCCCATAAAAGCAAACTACCGGTCGGATAATTTTTATATAAAGAAACAAATAACTGTTTTGCAAGATCAAGTGACCAAACGTATTCACGTTGAAATTCTGGCATGACTGCATCAAATTTTTCTACTGCACTAAGTAAGTCTTTTATTTTCATAA
>JAKAKE010000105.1 GCA_021824625.1 Bacteroidota bacterium
GAACCCTGGGTATAAAATACTGGAACCAATGCATCCTTCCCCTGAATTTTGCTCTTGTTGGGTCATCAATGCCGATTAGTGTATCTACCGGCTGTGCAGAGTGTATCCACTGTGCCGCCGATAATCCAAGTGAGATATATCTTTGGGCTCCTTCAAAGTCATCAATATAAACCACTGGTTCGTTTAAGTCTGATGTAACTTCAGATTTCCTTTTATTAGGCTCGGGAAAAGTTATTGCCCATTCACCTCTTAGTTGAAATGATGAAGCGGCTTTTGTGTCATAGAAGGGTAGTGCGTCTAACATTTTCGTCAGCCAGGGAGTGTCCCACTGCAATTTTGTATCGAATCCGAACATTGTATTGGATACGGGTTCTTCGCCAAGCCTCACCCTGTCAATAATTGCAGATTGGTCATAGTACATCAATGTAAAACCAAGCCCTGAGTTTAACTTACGCGACTTGAATAGCTGATAATCGCCTCTGATTCCTGTAAGTGTCCTTGTTGATATATTGAAAACATCGTTAGCTTCATATTCGATTTTAAGATTAGCGTTTGGAAGTGAAGCCCGTTGATTTCTTAGAGTGAGCATACCGGAATAATAGTCCACAACATAATCTTCAAATTCCCTGAGCGGTACTCCGTCAAGTGAAACCTTCACGCTTCCCGGAGCCAGGTTGAAAGCTCCAAGCGGTATCTTATTTGTTGCCCTTCCCGACACTTCCCCTGAAATAATAAACCTGTCTCTTCCCGTATTTCTTCGGGCTACCTCATAAGTAGTGTCATAAATTTCATTATAAACAAACTGTTCGGCAAGCTGTGGACTGCCTTGCCTCTCAAAGTATTTTCTCAATCCTTCCCTGAATGGTTCAAGGCTGGGGAATGTTATTTCACCTCTTTCAAAATTAAAATAAGGGGGACGCATATCAAATTCTCCGTCAGGTGTTGGATTTCCCGTACTGTTTGTAACACGGTCAACACCAAGTATGGTTACTAATTTATCGGGTGCACCGGGCAGCACATCACTTGAATCATTATTCTGATTTAAGTACCAGACTGCTATTCTTGTGTCATCGGGATTAACATTCGTAGCATTAATCGAATAAATATTCTTCATCTGCCTTGCCCATAGTGACTTGTAGGCAGGTAAAAGGTTTGTCCTATGAATTAGTTTAAGAATCATTGTATCTTTTGTTCCTGAACCCGGCATACTCGAAAAAGAACCATAGTATTCATCATCTTCATTAGCAAGTGTAGCCCCTTCAACTCTGTATGCAACCGCATAATACCTGTCGGTTCTTAGATTCAATACTGTCAGTGTTCCTAAGTTATAATCAATCTTAAACCTTGTCGAATCCAATTTTACAAATTGGCTTGCTTCAACTATACCGGATGAAACAGCAACACGTTTTAGACTATCATTGTATCTTTCACCCTGTTTTGCTTTAATCCCTTTTAAATCTGCAAATGCTACGGCATAAGTCGAATAAACTGCAGAATTCTGCACATTATTTTCCGATTCCCATACTTCAATTTCCTTTATCCTTAGTTCCGATGGCTTTTGTTTAGTGGATAATGTTAACTCATTGTCACTCGGCAAAATTCCATATTTTTCCTGATATTTGCTATAAATTTCCTTATAAAGAGTATCGAGGAAAAAATGGTTTTTCGCATAATCATAAGCCCGTATTTGGAATGGCATCCTGCTCGTTCCGCCCCGAACATCAACGTACTTTCTTTCACCCCGTCTTTGCGAAAATATTGTCTTCAAAAACAGGGGGCCAAACTGAAAGTCAGACCTGACGCCGAAAAGTGTCTGCCCGCCTCTTATTAATGTTGTTGGTAACGGCAAATTAACATTTCCAAGTTCAACTAATTTTATAATATCATCATCTTCACCTTCGAATCCTAATTTGAATTTATTATCGTAATCAAATTGCCTGTGAGTGTTCCAATCTGTTGTAAGTTTTAGTTTGTCTCCGATTTTAGCTGAAACATTTACTCTTATATCCTGGTTGAAAATTGGAGTGGATTGCGTCTGGCCAAAAGCAGAAACAGTTCCAAGATTCTGGGAATCCCATCTCCAGCCGAGTGTTAAATTTACTTCACCCTGTACATTTATATTTATTGTCGGCTTACCGAAAATTCCCATAATCGGATTTGGCGGTACGGGTATGGTTAAACCAGTTGATTGGCTGATTAACCTGGCAAGGTCGCCGCCGGACAGAGCTTCGGCAAGGCTGTACCTTGCCATTAAAGAGTCCCATAGTACATTCTGTATTGTTTTTTTTCTGATTTTAAGATACTCGTCCAGGCTTATATTGTAGGAATATCCTACATCAAATTTATCTACATCAAAGTGAGTGGTTAGTGAATCTACATCTTTATCAATAGTAGAATAACTGATAAAGCCTTTAGGGTATTTTTTTAATTCGGTTTTTGGGTGCAGTGTGTCAATTCTTTCAAAAGGAATTGTTTTACTATATGTTGTTTCCGTTTTGCTCGTATCTTTCAACGTTGAATCCTTACTTGTTCCATTACTTGTGTTTTTCTTAGTAGAATCATTACTTGTAACTATACTCGTATCTTTCATTGTTGATACATTACTTGTATCCTTCAATGTTGAATCTGTTATTGTACTGTCTAATTGAAACGGCAAAGGCAAGTAGAATGTTAGCCAGAAAGAAGTGCTATATAAGGATAAGGTAGAAAAAATTGTATATTGGAAATTAAAAGCAGGGTAGTTAAATGCTGTGGTACTTACTTCCGAAGCAAGTGCAGGTGTGCATTTTCCCGACACAATGATAAGAAAAAATACAACAGCAAAAGAATTAATTATTTTTTTCAGACTTCTACCCAAAGTTCTCTCATTTTTATTTTAAACAATACTGTTCTCCTTTATCACAGATGAAATTCTGATAAAGATTATACAGTTCATTAAAAATCATATAAAAAATTGTTTTATTAATACATAGGTAAAAGTTTGTTCTGATAATAACCTTTCATTTAATTGTAAAATTTTACAAATAATAAATTAGTAAAAATTGTGCCGCCCTCCAATGATTTTGACTGATTTATAAAATAAAAATTGTATGAGTAGTAATATTAGCTAAGAAAAATGGTTTGTTCCTGAGAGATAATAACCGTAATTTTGAATTTAATTTTATTTGAAATTGAACAATGCAGGGGTTGAAAATTTTCAACCCCAACAATAATAATATTTTTCAATTTTTTGTTTGTGAATTATTAATTATTAATTATTATGGTCGCTTAGCTCAGTTGGTCTAGAGCGTTCGCCTCACACGCGAAAGGCCGCAGGTTCGAACCCCGCAGCGACCACAAAATTTAGTGAAAAACTAATTGTGAATAACGAATAATAGAAATCCCTCAGAATTAACTTCCTGAGGG
>JAKAKE010000030.1 GCA_021824625.1 Bacteroidota bacterium
AAAACTTTAGATTTAATAATAAGCGTTTATTTTATAGAATTGTCTGAATTGAAAAAGAAAGTTAGTGTATTAAAATTTTAATAAAAATGAGACTGAATCAAAACGAAGAGGATTTATTTAATGAAATTGATAAGATTGAGTTCGATTTCAGTTTAAGCGATGACATAGAAAAATTACATAAAAAGGATAAAGAAAAACTATTAAAAGAGATTAATAATTCTGAAGATTTACAAACAGATTTAAATGATAATAAAATAGATAATGAATGAAATTAAAATAAATAACAGAATAATCGGTGAAGCACACAAGCCATTCGTGATTGCTGAAATAGGAATCAATCACGAAGGAAAATTTGATTTAGCGATTAAATTGATTGACGATGCTCATAAAGCTGGATGTGAATGTGTGAAGTTCCAGACTCACATAATCGAAGATGAGATGCTCCCGAATGATGTAATTCCGGGAAATGCAAATGAATCTATTTGGGAAATAATGAAGCGATGCCGCCTGACTGAGAATGAAGAAATCAAATTAAAAGATTATGTTGAATCATTGGGTATGATTTTTCTTTCTACTCCTTTTTCACGTGCCGCCGCAGACAGTTTACAGAAGCTCGGAGTACCTGCTTTCAAAATTGGTTCAGGAGAATGTAATAATTATCCTCTTGTCGAGCATATTGCTAAATTCGGAAAACCTGTTATTCTCAGCACTGGTATGAATGACATTCAATCAATTCAAAAGTCTGTTGAGATTCTAAGAAAATACAAAGTCGCTTATGCTCTGATGCATTGTACATCAATGTATCCTACACCTTATGATAAAGTGAGGCTGGGAGCTTTAAATGAGCTAAAGGAAAATTTTCATGATGCTGTGCTTGGATTGAGTGACCATTCAATTGGCATTTACACTTGTCTCGGTGCTGTGCCGCTTGGAGCAAGTATATTGGAAAAGCATTTTACCTCTGATAGAACTCTACCTGGACCCGATAATCCAATTTCAATCGAGCCTGATGAATTGAGAGAACTCATAATTGGCAGCGAAGCAATATACAAAGCACTTGGAGGCACAAAAGAGATTCTGATGGAAGAACAGCCAACGATTGATTTTGCTTATTCCTGTGTCGTGTCTATAAAGGATATTAAAAAAGGAGAGCATTTCAGTCATGATAATATCTGGGTGAAACGCCCCGGTACAGGAGAAATCAAAGCAGTTGATTTTGAAAATGTAATTGGGAAAATAGCAAAAAGGGATATTGATATAAATAATCAAATTAAACGGGTTGATGTTGGATAAAAAGAAATGGTGTCAGTAGTAACTCCTGACACAGATCGAAAAAATTAATTTATTTAATTGTGAATTGTGAATTAGAATATAGATGGAGTTAATATGAAATACTGTAAAAAATGCCTGATGCCCGACACAAGGCCCGGAATAACATTTCTTGAAGATGGTGTGTGTGCACCTTGTCATAATTATGAAAAGCAAAAAACGACGGATTGGAATAAAAGAATGGAAGAGTTTGAGAAACTCTGCTCAAGATACAGGGGAAATTATGGCAGCTATTACGATTGTGCAATAGCTGTTTCAGGTGGTAAGGATTCTACTTTTCAGGTTTATTACATAAAGGAAGTTATGAAGATGAACCCTGTTCTTCTCGCCGTCGGAAACATTGACTGGACAGAGACAGGAAGAAAAAACCTTGCTAATCTTTCGGATACCTTTAGCTGTGATATTATTTCGATTACTCCGAATCACAATGTTGCAAGACTCATGGCAAAGAAAGCATTTATAGAATTAGGTTCGCCGACCTGGTATGCCGATGCTTTGATTTATGCTTATCCCTACAGAATGGCTATGAAACTCGGTTTGCATTTGCTTTTTTATGGAGAGAATGTGAATTATCAGTATGGCGGCAAATATAACGAGGAAACTCCATCGGCAAAATTACAGCCGCTCAATGATGTTGTCATACCTGTTTGGGATTTATGGCTGAAAGATGGCGATATAACAGAAAAAGAGCTTGAATCTGCAAAACAACCGACTCTTGAAGAATGTGAGAAACATGGCTTGGAACCTGTGTACTTGAGCTATTATGTTCCATGGGACACCCATCACAACTATGATGTTGCAAAGCGATGGGGCTTCAGACATCTTGGACATGAGTATGTCCGTGAAGGTACAATAGAACAATACAATCAGATTGATTCCATCAGTTATTTACTTAATCAATATTTAAAATATCCTAAATTCGGACATGCTTCAGCAACAGAAATGGCTTCCCGCTGGATTAGGGCAGGACTCAATACTCGTGAAGAAATGCTCCCTTATGTTAAGCAGTATGACAGAATCCTTGACCAGGGGATTGTTGACAGGTTCATCGAATTTGTAGGAATGAAGCCAAGAGAATTTTGGCAAGTAATGGATAAGTGGTATAATAAGGTTTTATTCGAACAGGACGGGGACGGAGTCTGGCACGAAAGGTTTGAGGTTGGAGTCGGGATTGTGAAGTAATTAAATTAAACGGCTGACATTTATGAAAACAATAAAATTTCTGTTAAGCGACTATTTAAATAAAAACTACGAATCGGTTTTCAACAAAGATGTTGAAAAGATAATTAGAGAATACGACTGCGATATTCTTGATTCCTGTGAATTAGCTGTTAATATTTACAGGATACAAAATCGAATTTACAAAACAGATAAAGAACATAATAAAATTCAGAAGATATTATCATTCATACAGAGAAGCTTGTGCGGATGCGAGATTTATTATTCGTCACAAATCGGGAACAATTTTCTATTGGTACATGGCTTGGGTGTTGTAATAGGTTCAGGTGTGAGGATTGGAAATAATGTAACTGTATATCAAAATGTTACGCTTGGAACCAAGTACGATACATCCAAAGAAAAATGCACAATTGGAAATGATGTAATTATTTATGCCGGTGCAAAAATTTTAGGAAATGTTAAAATCAGTAATAATTCAGTTATCGGAGCAAATAGTGTGATATTAAAAGATGTCGGTGAAGGAGAAATATTTGCTGGTGTGCCCGGGGAAAAAATCGGATATTCCGATTCTGATAAGTATAAACTACCTGTTGGGATAAAATGAAAAGAATAGTATTCCTTACGGCAACCAGGGCGGATTTCGGAAAATTGAAATCATTGATTGAAATTACCGGAAAGTCCGGTTTATTCGATGTGCATATTTTTGCTACAGGTATGCACATGAATCCGAAATATGGAAAAACAGTGGATGAAATTGAGAAATGCGGTTTTCAGAACATTTTCAAATTCTACAATCACGGCAATTTTGATTCAATGGATTTAATTCTTTCCCGGACAATCGAAGGTTTTTCTGGATTTGTAAATGATATCAAACCGGATTTAATC
>JAKAKE010000041.1 GCA_021824625.1 Bacteroidota bacterium
AATAATTTGAGTTCAATATAATTTATTTTAGAATTATTTTTTCATTCTTCTCTTTTCAAAAGCTCACTAAAATTCGGTATTAGACTCTTGATGTCGGTTGCAACGTTTTTTATATTACCCCTCAAGTTACCATAATCTTTTTGACCGCAATGATAAACAGATGCAGAAAACAACTTTTCTTCTCCAGCAAAATATTCTAATTGGTCTGATGTCCCTCCAGTACAACCTTTACTTTCTACATTTTTTCCTTTTCTTATTTTATTTATCACAAGTGATTTTTTAATCATTACAAACTGACTCGAATCAATTTCAAATTCCTTTTCATTAATAATATCCCCATAACTGTCAACAACAATCATTAATTTGTTCTCGGTAATCGTAATTGTATAGCTTCTATGATACTTTGGAGGCACTGAGCTGTCATAAAAATAATAAATGATTTTTGTAATTTTTTCCTTGGATTTATTTGTGGGTTTCTTTGAAAAACTTGTTACATTAAAAATAAAGAAAGATAAAATTATGAACAGTACGAGCTTTATTATTGAATTTTTCATTCTGCACCTTTGTTTTCAATTCTTCTTAAAATACTTCTTGGGATTTTCATAAAAGCGGACTTTGCCTGTTTCTTCGGTTAATGCTGTCCAGCTTTCGATATAAAAATCTATACAAATAACAGAAGCAGTCGGCAGATTGCCAAGGTCGTCATCAGAGAGATAGTTTACCAATGCCGTCATATCGGGATTGTGTCCAAATACCATTACACAATTCTTTGAATCATCAATTTGGCTGAGCATGTTGAGAATTTCTTTTGGCCCTGTTGTATATATTATTTCGTTTGTTGAAATTGACCTCAATGAATATTTAAGTTCCTTTGCAAAAATTTTAGCAGTAGTCAATGCTCTGATGGCAGGACTTGAAATAATCAAGTCCGGTAAAATTCCTTTTTCTTTCAAAAGCTTACCCATGAAAGGAGCATCTCTCAAACCGCGTTCATTCAGCGGTCTTTCGAAATCAGTCATCTCAGGATTTTCCCAACTGGATTTTGCATGTCTGACTAAAATTAGAGTTTTCATTTTCAATTTTAAATAAAACTTCTATACAAAAAAATTAATTAAAGTTATATTTTGAAAAGCTTAACAATAAACAATATAATGTAATAAATAATAAAAGTCAATTAAATTGTAATTTACTGACCGTAATAAGTGTGTGTTTTATTCTTATCATTGAAGGGGAACAGAAAAAACCTTTTTTTCTGCTTCAATGACAGACCTCACTTCTTCAGCCTGGGCAGGTTTTTTCAACTTAGTATATGCAGTCATAAGCAAAATACAAATCTGCTCACGAATTTTTTCTCTATCCTCTTTGTCGCTTACCTGCAACCATGCTCTTTGGTCGAAGTAGGTTCTCAGGTTTCCGATTACCCGGATAGAATTCCTTGAAGTATCTTTTATTGATTGTTTGATAGCACTCCAAAGTCTTGGTGCGGCTTTGTAAGATGAATGTACGACTTCGCCGGTAGAAGTATCAACCTCTCCATTATTATCATTAAAACGTTCGATTCTTCTTTCGAGCTGAGTGATGATGTCCTGATTCGAGAAGTCAAAGACCTTATAATTAAGCATTATTGGGGGCCTTACTCTCACAATTACAGTTGAATCATTCTTAGGAAATCCCTGAGCATTTAATTTATTGAGTATGTCTTTTGCTTTATCATAAGGTATGTTTGTATTCAATAATGCTAAACCACCTCTTAATAAAATATCTCCGAAAAAACCGGTGAGTTTACCAAAATGACGCAACATCATCTGCCTGATAAACTGTCCCTGGTTATAGCATCTCTGATAGTCATCACCACCAAGTCCTTTGCGGCTTCTTAGCACTTGAAGTGTTGAATGCGGGTCTTTGAATCCAAACAATTCAATAACACCCATTGCTTGTGAAAAGCCAAGTTCTACGTAATAATGAATCCTGTCCAGACCTGCAATTTTTGCAACCTCTTCTAAATAACCTTTTTGTCCTTTTGAATAGAGGATGGTTAATTTGTTTTGTCCGCTCGAATCCGGCATTCCTGCATCCACGGGTGTATCACGCGGTATTGATGTGATTTCAACAATCCCCTGGTCAACGAGAATAGATATGATATGATTTGCATCAGCGCGCTTAGACCTTGTGCCGAGACGTGCATCAACACCGATTACCGCAATATTAATTCTCCTTCCGGTGAAAACACGCCTGACACTCTTGCCTGCTTTGTCGTCAATCTGGTAATTAACATTCAAATCAGATTTTTCGCTGACATATATAACTTTTTCATTCGAGTCTTCATCGCTGACGATGGCTTTTAGAAAGTTTGTGTCTATATGCTTTGAAGTATCTTTTTTAATATTTGTTGAATCAATAAATAATAAATTGTTACTATGATTACCATTAAATATATTGGGATAAACAAATATTCCGATTACAATTATAATCGCTGCAATTATTAGTATTCCTAAAATCCTGTTTTTTTTTCTTGAGTCTGACATTTCTAAATGAATAATTATTCAACATATTAATCTTTATTTTCTTTGCTTTTGGCTTCATCCCAAAGTGCATCCATTTCGCTTAGAGTCATATCACTCGTCAATCTTCCCTGCTCAGTAGCTTTCTGCTCAATATACTTGAATCTTCTGATAAATTTATTGGTTGAATTCTGTAAAGCCTCTTCGGCAACAACATCTTCAAAACGGGAGGCATTTACTATAGAAAAAAGTATATCGCCAAGTTCTTCTTGTGCTTTTTTGTGATTATTTCTTTCAAGTTCCTGCCTGAATTCAGCAAGCTCTTCATCAATCTTTTTCCATGCTTCCTGCTTCTTATTCCAATCGAAACCTACCTTTGATGCTTTGAACTGAACACGTTGAGCTCGTAATAATGCAGGTAATGCAGGAGGTACACCATCCAAAATTGAATCCCTGCCTTCCTGCAATTTCAGATTTTCCCAATTCCTGAGAACATCCTTTTCTCCGCTTACTTCCACATCTCCAAACACGTGAGGATGCCGGTGAATAAGTTTTATTTGGATTTTCTTCAGAACATCAAGAATACCGAAAGAATTGCGTTCCTCAGCCATGACGCTGTGCATAATAATATGGAGGAGCAAATCGCCGAGTTCTTTGCTAAATTCCTTATCATCCTTATTATTAATTGCCTCAATTGTTTCGTAGGTTTCTTCAATCATAAGGTGGGCAATTGACTCGTTTGTCTGATTCCTGTCCCAGGGACATTCTTTCCTTAATATTTTAATTATATCAACCAAAACACCGAACTGTTCTTGTATATCATCAGGATTTTTCGCCTGAGGTATTTCTATTCTTTCGT
>JAKAKE010000149.1 GCA_021824625.1 Bacteroidota bacterium
ATAAAAAAGGGAAATACATACTTGCTTATGAACCTCTTGACGTTTCAACAAACATTGATGTTGGTATTTCAATCGGAACTACATTTTCACTATATAAAAGACTCGACCCAAATTCAGTTGATGACCCTACTGCAGATGACATACTACAACCGGGTTACAAGCAGGAAGCAGCAGGATATGTCCTTTATGGCTCAAGCACAATTCTGGTTTATACCACAGGTAATGGAGTTAACGTTTTCACTTATGATCCGACAATCGGCGAATTTATTCTGACATTTGAAAAATTGAAAATCCCAAAACGGGGAACTTTGTATAGCTGCAATGAGTCTAACTCTCCCGGTTGGGACAAAGAGGTCAGGCAATACCTCGATTACCTGAAAAAGCCCAATGATTCAGGTAAACAACCTTATTCACTTCGATACGTTGCAACTGCTGTTGCTGACATTCACCGCACACTCCATTACGGCGGAATTTATATGTATCCCGCTTCGCCGAATCATCCGGATGGAAAAATCAGAATATTATATGAAGCAAATCCACTTGCTATGATTATCGAGCAGGCAGGTGGCAGAGCATCAACAGGAACAAAAAGAATTTTGGACATTAAACCATATACAATCCATCAGCCTGTGCCATTCTTTGTCGGGAGCAAAGATGATGTATTGGATGCCGAAATGTTTATAAAAGGAGAACATCCATCCCTGAAATCACCAAGTTGAAACTTGGTGCTATTCTTATTACTAATTAGTTTTTTCCAGCTGTTTCAAAGCATGAAGGCTGACCTTGCCTACGGTAAAAAGTACAATGCTGATCGAACTGATTGGCATTAGTACAGCGGCAATGACAGGGCTCATGCTTCCGCTAGCGGCAATTGCAAATGTTATGCCGTGATAGAAGATCGAAATGGCAAAACTGTAATAAACTGTCCTTACACTACTCCTTGCAAATTTCATGAAATTAGGTAATTGATAAAGTTTTTCGGCAAGGAGAATACCATCGGAACCCGGTGCAAAACCTGATATGTCACCGGTTACAGCTACACCAACATCACTCACAAGCAAGGCGCCCGCATCATTCAGCCCGTCACCAACCATCATTACCTCTCCGTTAATTTTTTTCTTATCTTCAATATATTTTATTTTATCTTCAGGAAGCTGTCTGAACTTCATTTCAGAAACAGCAGGAATGATGTTCTCAAGAATTTTTCTCTCATTTTCATTATCACCCGAGATTACAGCAATCTTGTATTTCTTCTTTAACTCTCCCATAATGCCGCTGAGATTTTTACGATAACCTGAAATCAATGTAAAATATCCGGTATATTTGTTATTTATGAAAACCATTACACTCGATTCGGGAATATCTAAGTAATTTAATTGAATATCTTTATATAAATTATCGTCACAAAGCCATATGCGGTTTCCAAGTTTAATGTCTAAACCGTTAATGATTGCTTCAATGCCCTTGCCTGGGATTTCATTAAATATTTCAGGTTCTATCGGTTCAATGTTTTCAAAGTAATGGCCTATCATTATGCTGAGCGGATGTGCTGAATTAACAACAATTGATTTGATAGCGGTTTTTTCGTTATCTGATAATACCCTGCCATTATATTTCACACTGCTTTTTGAAATGTCTGTCAGTGTTCCTGTTTTATCAAAAACAATCGTATCTATCTTTGAAAGCTTTTCAATTATTTTATCATTTTTCAGATAAAAGTTGTTTCTTCCGAAAAATCTTAAAGCAGTTCCGTAAGTAAATGGTATTGACAAAGCCAAAGCACAGGGACATGCAACAACGAGAATTGAAATGAAGGCACTCATTGCCTTATCATAGCTTTGGGGCAGCCACCATAGCAATGTTCCGAAGGCGATTATAAGAACAATAATTGAAAAATATTTTGCTGCGGTGTCAGAGATTTTCGATGTATAACTTGTTTTTCCATCACTGAGAATGTGATTATCCCAAAGTTCAGTGAGGTAGCTTTTGTTGAATTCCTTTGTTGCAACAATTTCCAATACCTTACCCTTATTCCTTGCCCCCGAATAAATTTTATCTCCTTTTTGCAATGCTACCGGATTCGCTTCGCCTGTTATAAAGCTATAATCGAGCGAACCATGTTCTGCAACAAGTACGGAATCAACAGGAACAATTTCATTATTCCTGATTGCAAGTAAGTCTCCACGTTTTATTGAACTGACAGGGACAAATTCATCCTTGTCAGTTCTTTTAATTACAGACAAAGGGAAATAGGATTTATAATCCCTTTCAAATGAAATCGAATGATAAGTTTTGATTTGAAATACCTTGCCGCATAAGAGAAAGAAGACAAGGCCTGCCATTGAATCAAAATATCCGGGGCCTGTTGCCGATAAGACTTCATAAATACTTCTTGCATAGATTGCAGCTATACCAAGACTGATTGGAACATCCAGATTTACATGTTTCAGCTTTATGCTTAGCAATGCTGACGAAAAATAATCTCTCGAAGCATAGATTGAAATAAATGATAATGCAAGAACAAGATAACTGAGAAACTGTTTTAGAGTGGGGTCTAATGCACCGATTGAGAGATATTCAGGTAAAGAAAATAGCATTATATTCCCGAATGCAAAACCTGCAATTCCAACTTTGACATACAAAGGTTTATTCGGATTACCTTTTGGATTGGAATCAAGACTTGCAAGATTAAGATTCGGCTTATAACCGAGTGTAGTCAGCAACTCTACAACTTTTCTCAAAGATGTATCCTTGTCATTAAATAAAATAGAAATGTCTTTTGATAAAAAATTGATGCGCGATTCGATTATACCATTATCGAGTAATGAAAGATGTTCAAGAAGCCATAGACATGCACTGCAATATATCTGAGGTACATTAAATACAACCTTTGATTTTCCATTAATTGAATAAGTCAGGAATTTTGAAATTATATCTGTGTTATCAAGAAACTCAAATTCATTTTTCTGATAAGATATGGGTTGTAAACCCTTCCCATCAGTCAATTCATAAAAATTATCGAGTTTATTTTGCTTCAGCAAATCATAAACAAACAGACAGCCCTGACAACAAAAGAATTTTCCTTCTTTTGATATTGATTCATCAATGCAATCATCTCCGCAGTGAAAGCATTTATGTCTTATCTTGGTATTTGTTTCAATCATCAATGCAAAAATAATGAAAACAGTTTAACTCATTTTGTTTGAATTGCGGGTGTTGATTACATTAAACCCAAATTATTCATTAGGGAATTCATAATAGTTTGTAAGTGTCATGCTGAGCGAAGTCGAAGCATCTCATTCGTGTAAGAGATTCTTCGTCGTTTCACTCCTCAGAATGACAAGCTTGTTCTT
>JAKAKE010000048.1 GCA_021824625.1 Bacteroidota bacterium
TTTTTTATCCATCATAATCTGAGAATATAGCGATTGTCAATCTTTTCCATTTGATAGGTTCATTGGTATCAATTCGTAAAATAGTTTCTGGACTTAATAAATGAATTTTGGAATGAGTTATATCATAGGCAACATTTATAGTTTGTCGACCAGTAGGTGACCATCTTAGTACATCTTTTTTTAAAGAACATATGGTTGATTCATCTGTTTGTTGTTTATCTACTAGGTATGCACCAAAATCTATAGCCCTGGCAACTTTCGTTAAATTACCTATATTAACAGGTTCAACTCCCAGAATTCGTAATTGAATATGTAATATTTTTTCTGCACTCAGCAGATTTTTCTCAGTTATATCATATTGAGGTGATAATAATGCTCTATAATTTCCTTCTTCTTCTTCATCTCTTGTTTCATCAGATGAGTAATGAATATTGAAAATGCTTTGAGATTGTTCACCACAAATTGCTATTTGCAATAAATCTTTGACTTTTTCTTTATCACTATTCTCGGAAAGCTCAATGACTAATTTTGCAAAAGCGGCTTCTGTTGTCATGTCAACACCAGATATTACTCCCTGTTCAAAAAGCCTTAAACTTACAGGATCTTGCCCATGTGAAATTCTTCCGCTTCTTGCTTGAGTTACATTTAGAACAACAATACCAGAATTTGTTAAGTTTGAAAGTGCATTTAATAATGTTGGTGATGTTGGAGCAGTACCCATTCCATATGTACGTAAAATCACTCCATCTACACTTGCCTCACCGACATTTAAGTTATTTAGTATTCTTGCATCAATACCAGGAAATATATCTAGTATTACAACTTTAGCATTTACTTTGGTTCGCAAGAATACTCTTTTATCAGAAATCTGTTTTTTCAGCAAATCATTTTGTATCTCAATATGTTCACCGATTGAAGAGAGAGGGGGATAATTAGGAGAATCAAAGGCTCTGTATGATGAAGCATTTACCATACTTACACGATTACCTCTAAATAAAGTATCGTAAGAATAAACAGAAACTTCAGGAATAGTTGGAGAAATTCCAATACTTCTGGCACCAGCGAAATGAATAGCTGTGATTATATTTTGAACTGCATCAGTTCGTGCATAATTTAATGGTTTTTGCGAACCTGTGAGAACAACTGGAAAACTAAGATATCTGAGCATAAAAGATAAGGCAGAAGCCGTATAAGCCATCGTGTCCAATCCATGCAGTACAACAAAGCCTTCATATTTTTCATAATTTAAATTTATTTTTCTTGACAGCTCTGACCATAATTCTGGAATAACTTGAGCTGAATCTTTATCCTCAGCCTCTGTAATTTTTGTTAATCCTTCAGTTTTTATTTCCGTAAAATCTACTCTAATTGAGACTCCTTTAATACTACCTTCGCGAACTAGAATTGAATCCGCTCTATCATTTCCTAAGACAATTTTTTTTATTTCATTAATAGTTGCTGGTCTAAGAACCGTTGTATTCCTAGTTTCATCATTATCGGCAATTAGACCTATATTACCACCTGCTACTATTACGAGTACTCCAGTTCCAGTTGCCATTTTTACTCCTAACAATCTGCAAAAAATGCAATATTGGTCAAATCCCATTGAAATGGAAATCCACCCATATTTACAATTGTCAGTGAATTTTCATGTCTATTGTCTACAAACTCTTTCACTTGCTTCGTAACATCAAAAAATATGCTTTCAGAGTCACCACCTGAAGTCCAACTTTTCATTTTTCGTCCTATAAAATGTGGGTTCCCTTCTTGTTTCGTTTGTTCGTTAGCATCAGGCAAGTCAATAAAAACAGCAATATCAACATTTCCCCTTTTCATATTTTGTATTTTAATCCCCATAATTCTTAAAATTGCTTTATCCAAAAATGAGGGATTGTATCTATCACTCCCATGAACCATGGGTCTAATTGGTTGAATACAAACTGAAGTTGAATCATCCGAGAATTCATTACCTGGAAAATGTAAATTAAAAATACTTTGTCTTTGTTCTCCTCTAAGATTCAGTTGCATTAAGTCTTTTGCCTTTTCGATGTCTGTCTCTTTACCTAAAATTACAAACATTTTTGTCAGAGCTGCTTCTGGAGTCATATCCATGCCAGAAATTACTCCTCTTGAAAGTAAGCCAGCACTGACATCGTACAGACCTAGCTCAACTTCTCCAGATCTACATTGGGTGACATCAACAATCATCCTATTATTTTCAACAGCTTTTTTAATCGCATCTAAAAATTCAAATGTAGAAGGAGCATTACCTGTCCCAAATGTTTGCAGTACAACACCCCGCAATGATTCAGTATTGAGCATATTGTTCAATAATACGGAACTCATCCCAGGAAAAATATCCATTGATGCAATATTAGGTTCTAATTTCTCTGAAACCTGTAAAGAATGAACAATCTGCTGTTTTTTTACATATTTTTCATTGATAACAATATGTTCACCAGCTATCCCCAAGGCTGGAAAATTGGGTGAATTAAATGCGCTATAACTGCTAGCACTGAGTTTTGATGTTCTACATCCCCTATACAATTCATCTCGAAAAAAAACACATACTTCACCAACTACCTCATTACCCATCGTTCTTGCTGCTGCAATCTCAATTGATGTTATTAAATTCTGCACTGCGTCCGATCTAGCTTCTCCTATTGGTTTTTGTGCACCTGTGATCACTACTGGCTTTGAAAGATTATCCAAAATAAATGAGAGTGCAGATGAAGTATAAGCAAGTGTATCCGTCCCGTGTAATACTACAAAACCATCATAGGAAGAATAATTAGCCTTAATAATTTTAGCAATTTCAATCCAATCAGTTAATTTAATATTTGAAGAATCAATTGGAGTTTCCCATGAATAAAAGCCTAAACGTATTATCTTTTTACCAATTATAATATTTTTATCACGTTTATTATAAGTAGGTAACATCTCCATTACAACATCAAGTGGCTGAGGAACTAACGGGCTATCAGGATCCATTTTATCTTTTGGCAGACTACCAATTGTACCACCAGTATAAATAATGAATACAGCATCATTTTGATCATTCATTTTGGTCTCCTTTTATTAAAATTATCTAATGTATATTTATTAAGTAAGTGCAATTATATAATTATGATTATATCCTTTTTTAAGTACACGAAATTTTCAATATCAGTATATTATAATAGTTTAAAAAAATGCCGTCAAATTAAGTATTCAATTATGTCAAACCGAATCATATTCAATAATGATTTCTTATTTCGTTCATATTTTCCAATTTGGTATCGAATAGTACTTCGCTTTAATCACTAATTTATTTTCTGCTGAATTTATATT
>JAKAKE010000223.1 GCA_021824625.1 Bacteroidota bacterium
TAACTGCTCAGCAATCAGGCAGCAGCTTGTTATTATGGAATCTTATGAAGAAGTGGAAATGAGTTTAAGGGAGTATATGGAAGAACTGAATGAAAGTGTTGTTTTGGTATAGAATTGAAAAGAGAAATTATTGATGAAAAAAAATAATTTTAAATGATTCTATGAAAAAATATTTGTGATATACTTATTATTATTTATATTTGTAACAACATACCTGCCACGCCTCTCGAAGAAGCGCAACTTGGCAGGTTTTTTCTGTTTATATTATGAAATATACAAAGCAACCATTAACAATTGATGAACAGATTGAACTTCTTAAGAGTAGAGGTTTGGAATTCAATGATGTAAATGAAGCGAAAAATTCATTATTGAATATAAGTTATTACCGTTTATCTTCATATCTTTATCCTTTCCGAATTCCAAATGATGACAAACAGCGATTTATGTCTGGTACAATATTCGAAGACATTTTAAAATTTTATTCATTTGACAGAAAACTTAGATTATTAATCTTTGATTCTGTTGAAAGAATTGAAATATCAGTAAGAACACAATTAATTTATCAACTTTCTTTAAAACATAATTCACAATGGTATCTCGAAAATTCACTATTTAGAAATAGCCATAGTTTTAATAAAATAATTGAATCTTTTGTACAAGAATATAAAAACAGTGAAGAAATATTTATTAAGCATTATAAATATAAATATAATGAACCTGAATTTCCCCCGGCTTGGATAGGACTTGAAATTTTCACCTTCGGTCAACTTTCAAAGCATTATTCAAATCTTGCTCACAACAATGATAAGCAATCAATTTCAAGATATTTCAATCTTCAACACCAAGTTTTCGAATCTTGGCTTCATAGTCTGGTTTATGTGAGAAATTTATGTGCTCACCATTCAAGAATTTGGAACAGAATTTTAGCAATAAAACCTATAATACCAAAACCAAAGAATATAGATTGGATTAATGACTTCAACTTTCGCCATGACAAACTTTATTTGTTGTTGTGTATTATAAAATATTTTCTTCAATCGGCTCATCCCAGAAATACTTTTGCACAAAAATTAAATAATTTAATCGGTCAATATCCTAATATTGATATTTCAAAAATGGGATTCCCAGATAGTTGGAGAAATGAGAAATTCTGGACTATGTTGTAGTATTATATTTATTTTGTAATTTCTTTGGAATGTTATAAATTTATTAAAAGAAAAATAAGTATATACTAAATTTTACTACTAACTATTTAATTTGTAATATCCTCCCTTCCATCTAATATACTTAATCAAGCCTTTAAAAATAGGAGAATAAGAAAGAACATCGGCAACACCCATAAGAATAATCTGTTCCTTTGCTCTTGTTAATGCCACATTCAGCTTTCTGTCAACTTTTATATCACCGATTTCAAGCATGGACTGAAGGTTTTTCAACTCATAAAGATTGTTTATTGCAAATGATATGATAATAATATCTCTTTGTGAACCCTGGAATCTTTCGACAGTGTCAACGGTTACTAAATCGGCAATATGTTTTGGGATATTTCTGTAAATTTCTGCACATTGAGCTCTGAAAGGAGCAATTACTCCTACTGTCCTTTCATCGAAATCACTGCCATATTTGTCATAAATGGTTTTAACAAGCTCAGCTGCTTTTTCTGCTTCAGCTTTATGTACTTTTACATTCACTTCAGGTTTTGATTCAAAAAATAAAACACGTGAAATCGAAAGTTGTTTTTCAAGTAAAGTATCTGAGTTACTGTCAAATTTCGTCCAGTATTCTTTCTGACGGGGATACATTGTTTGAAGCATACCATCATAAAACCTGCTGTTGACAAATTCCTGTATGTCTTCATGCATTCTTGCCTGGTGAGTCAACATACCAAAAGCATTATTCCATCCATTCATTATACAACACCTGATAAGTCTCTCGAATAACGAACCGGCAAGATTTGACAAATAAATAGTTTTTAGGGGCTCAATTTCAATTTTTGTAATATTTTTATGCTGTACAACAACGGCAGGTAATTGTTTCTCATCACCAATCATAAAGAATTTATCTACCTGTGTTAATATTCCCACAATTTGAGGTTCGAGAATTTGAGATGCTTCGTCAATGATTGCAATATTGAATTTCTTAATCTGGAATATTTCCGGATTTGTAATAGCTGAAGTTACGGTAGATACAAATACTCTTTTCTGCTTAACCAATTTGAAGAGTTCTCTTATTTCCATTGTCTCGGCAAGATGTGATATAAGTTTTGAATTATTCCCGGTTGATTCTTTGGAACCGAGTCTCAGATAATCAAAAGGAATATTATTTTTATAAGTTTGTTTTTCATTAACTATATTATCCAGAGCTGTACAAATCTCATCAACTGCACGATTCGTGTATGCGAGAAGAAAAATATTCGAATCATCTTTCTTATAAAATTCTTCGGTCAATGCTCTCAGCATATAAGCTGTTTTGCCTGTTCCCGGAGGTCCCTGAATAAGAAAATAATTTTTTGCTGAAAGTGCTTTTGATAGGATTTCTTTCTGAGGTTGATTAAGATAATTGTTTTCCGATTTTTCCTGTTCAGCAAAATCAGGTTTTCTAATACCTAATATTATTTCTCTCTTGGCTTCATTACAAAGCATAAGCCTATAAACCGACTGGAAAAGGTTTCTCGTGGATGCGTCAATATAATCGGGTTCAATTACCCAAAGCTCATCTGTATTCAACACATTTGAATTTGCCTGTTTATTTCTCAGGCTGACTTTTATTATTTCATTTCCGATTTCTTTAATCGAGCATTTCAAAATCTGCTGTCTGAGCGGTTCTGTAACATTTCCGTCTCTCAATCTGTATAGTACTCCGATATCACCCTTACGAAATGATGTTACATCCGGTGTTTTTTCGGTCCTTCTGAAAATCAGATGAAAGTTTTCAAAGTCCGATTCTTCTTTGATAAGTTGAAGATGGGAAAGTACATCATAAGAATTTTCTTTATCCTCGATTGTTTCTTTCCACAATGATGAGAATCCCTTACTGCTATCCGAACCGTTTACACCGTGTTTCAATGACTGTGATTCTCTCATTATGAATGAAATAAAATTCTGAAAATAGGCTTTATATAATTCATTTGAGTTGGAATAAAATTTCTCGAAAACATCAAGACTGACCACATCAAATTTTGGAATTAATCCAAATTCATTTTCTTTAAATCTGTCGAATAATGAGAAATTTCCTCCTGCAAACTGCCTTTCATAAGCTACAATTTCATTCCTGATTGCTATAGCTTCCTGTTTCTTTTGAATGATGTTCGGAGCATTGCGAAGT
>JAKAKE010000200.1 GCA_021824625.1 Bacteroidota bacterium
GGCTGTTTCTTTACCCGGGATTTTTACTCATTTTTCTTGGATTCATAATGGGTATTTTATTAATTCCCGGGTCTTTGCTTTCTCTCGATATTCATACAATGCTTTATGCCGCAGGTGGAGTGATTATCGGATTGCAGTCTGTATCATTTGCCATACTGACAAAAGTTTATGCAATGCAGGAAAAACTTCTTCCTACGCATCCAAAATTAAATAAACTATTAAAGATTGTCAAAGTGGAATATATGCTTTCTTTTGGAGTTTTGCTTCTCTTACTTGGATTAGCCGGAACAATTTATGCAATATCTCTTATGGGTGAAGGTAACTTTTCAAGTCTTGGAATTACACGTACAATGAGGATAATCATACCCTCAATAACGCTTCTTTCGGTTGGATTCCAGATTATTTTCTCGGGTTTTTTCCTTAGCATTTTGAAACTAAAAATTAAATAATTCAATTTTTATTCTTATTTTGTATAAAGCTAAAATTAATGAATTATGAAGTTTTGATTACAAATTGTGATGGTTATGAGGACTGAAGCAAATAGTGTTTTACCGGTTAATTTTGAATATCTCTTTCTTTTATTAGGACTGGTATTCGGAATACTGTTTGTATTCATCAATCCCCCTTATCAGACCAATGACGAAGACAGGCACTTCTATGCGGCTTATTCAATATCTGTGGGACAATTGAATCCGATTAATAAGAACAATATGAGTGGGACAGCTTTACCAAAGAACCTCGTAGCGATTACCCAAAGCTTTCAGGGTTTGCCTTTCTTTCAGGGAGCAAAAATCAGCACGGATAAAGTTAAGCAGGCTGCAAAACTGCCGCTTTATGAGAAGGATACAGTATTTTATCCCAACCCACAACTTGTGGGAAATCCATTACCATATATTCCACAGGTTGCGGGTATGGTTGTTGGAAAAGTTTTTAATTCCAATCCGATATGGTTAATGAGATTCGGAAGGCTCGGCGGTTTGCTGGCTTTTTTGCTTATCATCTTCTTTGCGATTAGGATTACACCAATATTCAAATCAATCTTTTTCCTTTACGGTTTGACGCCTATGACTCTTTACCAGGGAGCATCAATCACTTATGATTCACTCAGCATCGCAACGTCATTCCTGCTAATAGCTCTTGCACTCTACTATGCTTTGGAGAAAAAGGAAATAACGATTAAAGACTTAATTATTTTTGGAGTGATAGCACTTGTACACCGTTTCTCAAAGGACGGATATATTCTTTTTCCATTTCTGATATTCCTTGTGCCGCCTGCAAAATTCGGGAGCATAAAAAAAATGGCTTATGTTTATCCATCAATAGCAGTATTTTTTATTTTTCTTTATTTCCTTCCCGGATGGACGTGGGGAAGCTATATATCAGGATTAAACCTGCTTAACCCTCCGGGTGGAATAAAAGATTTCGTATATGGCAGTGCTACGGATTTCGGGAGACTTTTCGACAGTCCTTTCCATCATTTGAAAAATTTATTTAACAGCTTCCTTTTCCAGAGAAAGGACTGGGTTGGAGGAGTGATAGGCAGATTTGGATATTCCTACACACTGCTTCCAACATTTTTCCTGATTATACACGGCTTGGTGCTTTTGACTGCGGCTTTCTTGGACAGCAGAAAAGATATTGTATTGAGCCTCACACAAAAAGCAATCATATTCTGTGCAGGCTTCGGAACACTTGCATTAATAATAGTTGGATTTTACCTGAGCAGTCCTATTGGTGCCGCAAACATATTCGGTTTGCAGGGAAGGTACTTTGTTCCGGCTATTCCACTTGTCCTGCTTGTGCTTTACAACAACGTTTTTGAGTTGAAATTCTGGACAAGATGGAAAAGCCTGATTCTATCTCTATATGTCATTGCTTCACTGACATACACAGTGTTTTTCATGGATGGGTATTTTTACGTGCCATAGTGATTTTTTCAATTATTTCTATGAAATGGAATTGTAGATATTGGAAATAATACAGGGGAAAAAACCGGACAGCGGCATTATTGCTATAATCATTAGCCTCATTGCATTAGCTGTATTTCTGTTTGACACGAAAATTGCCGGCAACCCTCTTGTTCTGATTTTGCTTTCGGCATTTATTTTATTTCCGTTCAGGAAAGAATCGCAGTTTATCCGCAGGTTGATACTAATCATATCACTAATATTTATCGGCTGGGTGATTGCCGACCTTGGATTTGCCATACTTCCTTTTGCAATCTCATTTTTAATGGCATATCTGCTTAATCCGTTTATTATAAAATTAAAAGAAAGAAAGATTCCACGATGGCTCTCTGCTCTTGTCATTGATATTCTCTTTATAGGTATTATCACAGCAGTTGCAATTTATATATTCCCTATTATCTTCTCTCAGCTTGATGATGCTTTAAAGAAGATTTCATCACTTGTAACAGGCGTGTCCAAAGACCTGGATGAAAAAAGCATATACAAATTCTTCTCAAAATTTGGTTTCGATAAAAAGGTTTTCAGAGGAATTTTCCAGGCAGAATTTATTCCAAGGCTTGAGGGAATTTTATCGGGAATACTTCACGCCTTCCTTGAATTTCTTACTAACCTCTCTCTTGTAGCCACCAAGCTTGTTAACGTAGTTCTTGTTCCCGTTCTCCTGTTTTATTTCCTCAAGGATTTCCAAAAAATACGAGACACCGTTAAAAAGATTCTAGAGCAAAGAAACCAAAAATTGCTGAACGATTTGGGCAGAATTGACATCATGCTGAGGAAATACTTAGGCTGGCAAATCACAGCCGCAATCATTGTCGGAACGGTATGTTCCATAGCTTTTTCGATTTTCAATGTTCCATATCCGATAGTGCTTGGAATGTTGTGTGGAGCTTTGAATCCAATTCCATACTTAGGGTTGTTTGCAAGCATGATTATAGGCATTCTTACAATACTAATTGTTGACGCTCCAAATACGTTCCAGCTAATTATGGTTGTTTTGATTGTTATAAATTCCATGCACTTCATTAATGCTTACTTACTCGAACCCAATATAGCAGGCAGGCAGGTCGGTTTACATCCTGTGATTCTGATTGCGTCATTGTTTGTGTTTGGCGGTTTGTTTGGTTTCTTCGGTTTGCTTATTGCAGTTCCACTCACTGCAACGTTAATGATGTTTTACAGAGATTGGTTAGTAAAATATACAAACCCTGAAAATTCCGAAACCGAAGAAAAATAGATTAATCCCAAATTATTCATTAGGAAATTCATAATAGTTTGTAAGTGTCATGCTGAGCGAAGTCGAAGCATCTCATTCGTGTAAGAGATTCTTCGTCGTTTCACTCCTCAGAATGAC
>JAKAKE010000042.1 GCA_021824625.1 Bacteroidota bacterium
ATTTGATGTAAAATTGATAGAACTTCATAATCTAGTCTAAAAAAATATTTACTTTTGTTATTAATTTTATTTTCGATATATCCGTTTTCTAAAGAAAAATTACAATTTTTACTTGAATTAACCATTTTATTATCAGGATTATCAAATTTCATGCTAAATCCCAAATTATGAGCTAATTCTATCTGAAACTTTATAAAAATCGAAAATGGATTTTTATTTGCTTTGTTGAGTTCAAAAAGGGACGACTTTAACAATTCATATAAAACAATATTTGTTTCATTATCAACTAACGTTTGGAGAATTGATTCAAGTATCATCATGGCGCAAGCCATGTTTTCCAGGGAATTTTGAATATTATAAAGATTCAATACACTATCGGCAGATGACAATGTATGTAAATCTCTGTTTGCTTTTTTATAAATGCAAACGTTAGATAATGACATTGGTTCTAATGCCGCACCAAATTTGCTCTTTGTCTGTCTTGCCCCTTTGGCAATTACAGATAGTCTCCCGAAATCTCGAGTAAATATACTTAGGATTTTACTTGAATCGCTGTATTTTATTGATTTTAAAATTATAGCTTCAGTATTTATAATCATTGAAAAGTTCAATTAAATAAGTTAATCAATGGAATATATTAAAAAAAAATGAACAAACAATATAAAAATATTTAGAGAAATCCGAAAAATTTTATTAATTTTGTAGCTCTGAAATTTTCCTGAGTAGCTCAGCTGGTTAGAGCATCTGACTGTTAATCAGAGGGTCGGGGGTTCAAGTCCCTCCTCAGGAGCAGAAATTAACAATAATTTAACATATTTATACCTTCCTGTTTTATTGTATATTTTTATGATTAAAATTAAAATTATCAGCTTTTTAAATAAATATTACCATTATTTTCCTTTGCTTGTTTATATTTGAATAATAATTGTAAATTCCATTAATATCTATTAACATATTTTTTTGTTAATTATTTTGGTATGTAGAAATGAATGACAATTCAAAATCAAAAGCTCAGCTAAAACCTGAATCAAAAGAGAAAAGAAAAAAATTAAATAAGCTAAAACCAAGTCAATCAAAAAGCTCATCGTCTCAAAAGGATTATAAGAATAGTAAAAATCAAATTAAAACATCAACGAAATACTCGCAATTAAAAACAAATAAAAAAAGTGTAGAAGAAATCAACAATAGCTCAAAAACTTTTGTCGAGGAATTTCAAGGCATTGCCTATCAAATTGATATAAATAATTCGGAGTTCTTATTAATCAATGGAACAATAAAAGAAATAACCGGTTATTCGGCAAATAAGTTCTTAAATGGAAAAATAAGTCTTCAATCACTAATACATACGGAAGATTTTGGTATCTACAACGATGAATCATTAAAATTAATTACAAACCCGGATTATATATCAAATATTCAATATAGAATTATTAATAAAAATGGCTCTGTTCATTGGGTAAGAGACATAAAAAGAATAATAAAATACAAGAAAGAACCAATTTTTCAAGGTACTATTTATGATGTTACCGACTGTAAAAAAGCCGAACAATTGCTAAAGGAGACTGTGGAACGATTTAGGTTAATTTTCCAGATAAGTCCTGAAGCAATAACATTAAGTAAATATGATACCGGAGAATTTATTGATGTAAATGATAATTTCGTATTGCTGACGGGTTTATCACGCGAAGATATCATTGGTAAAAATACAATACAAATAGGATTAGAAACGGATAAGCAAAACAGAAAGAGATTCCTGAATAAAATTGATAAAGAACAAAATTTAATCAATTACGAAACTCGTCTAAATCTTGCAAACAATGAAGTCAGAACTTGCCTTGTATCCTCAAGGATAACAGATTATAACAGTGAAAAGCATCTCATTTCGATTTTCAGAGATATTAGCGATATAAAAGCAACTGAAGAGAAAATCAGAAATCTTAATATTGAACTTGAGCAGCGTGTTCATGAAAGAACAGGGCAATTGGAAGAGACTTTAAAAATTCTGAGAAATGAGTATGACGAGAAAAGCAAAGCTCAGATTGAATTAATCCAGGCTAAAGAAGATTTGGCAAAAGCGTTGAATGTTGAAAAAGAACTCAGTGCAATGAAATCAAGCTTTATTTCTATGATTTCTCATGAATACCGCACTCCGTTAACTGTTATTCTAAGTTCATCGGAAATTTTGAGAAGATATTGTGAAATAAGCGAACTCGAAGCCAAATATTTCAAACACCTCGATAATATTAATGAATCCGTTCATACTATGACAAGATTACTTGAAAATATTCTTGTGATTAGTAAAAGCGAAGCAAGTAGTTTATACTACGAATCAACGAAATTCAATATTGTCGAATTTTTAGTCAGATTGATTCACGAGATTGAGTTTAGCGATAAGGGTGTTCATCATTTTAAGTTTGAAATTGATTCTGAAACGCTTGAAATCAACTCCGACCAAAAGTTATTAAAACAAGTTTTATTTAATATAATAATAAATGCGGTAAAATTTTCAAATGCCGGTACTGAAATTATTTCATCTGTTAAAGACAAAGGCAATACTATTGAAATTTCAGTCCGGGATTTTGGGATTGGGATTCCAATTGAAGATAAACCATATATATACGATACCTTTTTCAGATGTAAAAACTCGGGTTCGATGAGGGGCAGTGGGATTGGGCTTTCTGTTGTCAAAAGGTGTATTGATATTTTGAAAGGAAAAATCGAAGTAGAAAGTGAAATTAATCATGGAACAATCTTTAAAGTTATTCTATTAAAAAATATTTAATTTGAGTAATCCATTAGAATTATTATGATATATAGATTTGAAATTGCCGGTATTATTTTTTTTGAAACTTATTTTTAATAATTTGCGTTTAAGTAACTAATGTTAATACGATTTGAATTATAATAGAAAGGGACTATGATGCCTATTAAACTTGCGATTAACGGATTTGGAAGAATCGGGCGACTTGCTTTTAGAGAAGCATTAAAGAGAAAGGATAAATTTGAATTTGTCGGTATCAATGACATAACCGATGCCAATACACTTGCTCATCTATTGAAATATGACTCCGTACATGGAAAATTTCAGGGTGATTTGAAGGTTGATGGAAATAGTATTATTGTTAACGGAGTGAAAGTTCCAATTTCGGCAGAAAGACAGATTGAATCACTTCCCTGGAAAGGTAATGTCGATGTTGTTCTCGAATCAACAGGCGTTTATACTAAACGTGAACCACTCGAAAAGCATCTTGCTAACGGAGCCAAAAAAGTTCTACTGTCTGCACCCGCTAAAGAAGAATTGGATGCTACAATTGTACTGGGTGTGAATGATAATACATTAACAGGTAAAGAAAAACTGATTTCCAATGCATCATGCACTACTAATTGCCTTGCGCCAATGGCAAAAGTACTTCATGAGAATTTTGGTATTATAAGTGGTATAATGACAACTATACATGCCTATACTAACGACCAGAGAATACTCGATTTACCTCATAAAGATTTACGCAGGGCAAGGGCTGCGGCTGTCAGTACCATTCCCACAACAACAGGTGCGGCGAAAGCAGTAGGTTTGGTGCTTCCTGAATTGAAAGGGAAACTGAATGGTTATGCAATCCGTGTTCCCGTTCCCGATGGTTCAATAACCGACCTTTCAGTGCTATTGTCAAAAGAAGTTACAAAAGAAGAAATTAATGCCGCAATGAAGAAAGCTTCGGAAACCAGCTTGAAAGGGATACTTGAATATTCAGAAGAACCGCTTGTGTCTGTGGATATTATCGGCAACTCACATTCTTGTATTTTTGATTCTGAGTTAACAATTGCGAGTGGTAATTTTATAAAGGTTGTCGGATGGTATGACAATGAATTTGGTTATTCATGCAGAATTGTTGATTTGATGATAAAGTTGATGAGTTAACCTCAATTATTAATCTGTCTCCGTGCGAAGAGGGATTTTTATATCCTATTGCTTATTGAAAATTGGAAATTGCAAAATTGAAAATTATTTAAAGGGTTTGTTATGATTAAATCAATAGATGAAGTAAGAATCGAAGGCAAAAAGGTTTTAGTGAGAGTTGATTTCAATGTACCGCTTGATGAAAATCAAAATATAACTGATGATACACGTATCAAAGAGTCGCTTCCGACAATTGATAAAATAATTGATTATGGCAGTATTCCTGTGCTAATGTCACATCTCGGCAGGCCCAAAGGGGAACCAAATCCAAAATATTCCCTTGAACCGGTAGCTAAACTCATGTTAGAAAAATATGGTTATGACGTTATTTTTACTAAAGACTGCATTGGAAAGCCTGCGCAGGAAGCCGTTAATCTGGCTGAAGCGGGACAAGTCGTATTACTTGAAAATCTTAGATTCCATAAAGAAGAAGAAAAGAACGATATTGAATTTGCAAAACAACTTGCTATGCTGGGTGATGCTTATGTCAACGATGCTTTCGGTTCGGCTCACCGCGCCCACGCAAGTACAGAATCAATTGCAAAATTATTTGATATTAGGCTTGCAGGTTATTTGATGATAAATGAAATTGAATATCTTGGTAAATCAGTAACTAATCCGGTCAAGCCTTTTGTTGCAGTATTGGGTGGAGCGAAAATATCAGGTAAGATTGATGTAATCAAAAACCTGATGGACAAATGCAATTCCATTCTTATCGGAGGCGGCATGGCTTATACATTCTTCAAGGCGATGGGTTTTGGTATTGGTAAATCATTGCTCGAAGAGGATAGGGTAGTGTTGGCAAAACTACTGCTTAAAGAAGCTTCAACAAAAAATGTAAAACTTATGCTACCTTTCGATATAGTAATTGCTGATTCTTTTAATAATGAGGCAAACTGTAAAACAGTAAATTCAGATTCTATTCCAGATGGGTGGATTGGGATGGATATCGGTCCTGAAACACAAAAAATATTCAGTGATGAAATTTCAAAGGCAAGGACAGTCGTCTGGAATGGCCCTATGGGTGTGTTTGAAATGGAAAATTTTGCTAAAGGAACTTATGCTGTTGCGCAGGCTTTGGCTCAAGCAACCTCCAAAGGAGCTACAACTATTGTTGGTGGGGGAGACTCTGCTTCCGCAATAAATAAAATGAACTTTCAGAATAAAGTTACTCACGTTTCCACCGGAGGCGGTGCATCGCTTGAGTATCTTGAAGGGAAGATTCTTCCCGGGATTGCGGCATTGGAAATGTAGAGACAATCCATTTTCTTTAATAATGACATTGAATAAAAGTGAATAAATTAATTTTTTTGATTTTTTTAATATCCACTTGTATTTATTCTTACAGCCAGAATAGAAACGATACTGCAAAAATTTCCGAGTTTGAGCAATTCCTGAATAAATTAAAATATCCCGAAGATGTAAAAAACAGTTACATGCTTGAGATGTCGTATGGATTGAGCCTTCCCGGGTTTGGAGGGAAATTCAACACTCCTATTGTCAAAGCATTCTCTTTGGATATCAGGTATGGTTTTGTCAGGCTTGATACTACTTTTACTTTGCCGAATAATTATTATTTCGCATCTGAATTTGCCTTTCTCCGCAACACATCATCACACCTGAAACTCAACAAAGAAAAAATCACAAACGGTGTTACAACCGATGCATGGTGCTTCGGATTCGGCTACAGCAACGGTTATGGATACACACTGAATGATGATTCAAAATTTACTTTATACAATTCAGGAACAATAAACTGGTCCAAGGTTGATATAGAAAATTTTCCGTCAAATCCTGCTGACAGCAACATTGCAAAATTGTATGATGAAGAATTTAGGTTTGGGACATCTTTCGATTGCGGCTTTATAGTTGATGTCATTCCCGTATTGAAATTCGATTTGGGATATGAGCATCAAATCATATTTCCGCGTCACCTTGCATGGAAGTGGCTCGGAAGCAGTTCGATTGAGCTATTAATACAAAGAGCGATTGATTTATACGGCTTAGAATTTCTCAGTCTTGATAACAAAAATCTTCCAATAATAAATTTCATTATAAAAAATGCAGTATCATTTATGTTTTATGAATTTCGCCGCCACCGGATGAACTGGCCCTTCAAATCCGAAACACCGATGAATTATGATAATATGAGAATCGGATTGAAGCTGATATTTTGAAAGAAATTTGAATTTTAGATTTGGAATTATGATTGTCGGCTTTGTCATGCTGAACTTGTTTCAGCATCCATAGCCTAAACCCAAATTAATTGTTTTGTTTCACAGAGTTTCTCAGAGTTCTGCACGGAGTTACACTGAGTTTTCTTATTTCACCGCTGAGCAGTAAAGACGCTAATTGTCTGAACAGGATTAAACTGATTAAAGGATTTCAGGATTTTTTATTAAGTTTTGAGTGTTGAGTTTTGAGTTTTGAGTTTTGAGTTTTGAGTGTTGAGTGTTGAGTGTTGAGTGTTGAGTTTAAAGTTGTGGCTAAAGAGATACAAAAATGAGCAGATATGTGCATCCGGTGCAGGTATTTCAAAATTTTGAATTTTGAGTGTTGAGTGTTGAATTGCGGAAATATTTTTTTTCACGCAGAGCCGCTGAGACGCAGAGTTTGTCATATTTTGTCACGTTTTGTCACATAGATGTGACTTTTTTGATTGACAAAAGGTGACAGGAATTAATTTCAGAACAAGGATTAACGATTTTTGATTTTTGAATTATGGCTAAAGAGAGACAAAATTGGGCATAAATGGGCATTTTGAGCAGATTTGACACAATTTTTCCACTGCTCAAAAACATAAGGTAAATTCTTAAGAATGAATTAATTCATTGGGTGGAACCAGCATGTTTTTTATTAATCATTTTTATTAATTATGCTCAAATTTGTGACTTAAGTCAATGTATGATTTGATATTATCTACCACTATTTAAAAAATAGTGACTATTCATCATCCCGATGGTTCGGGATTTCCGTTTAACTTCAACCTGCAACGACTGAATTCAGCCCGACATTATTTAGCAAAGAACAAGCAGTGCAAAAATAAGGATGTGGGGATGATATAAAAAGAAAATTGTTTTAAATCCATTTTAAAATGGTTTGGAAAATTTATTAACCTCTTTGCTCTACAATTGCGATTTCTTCTTCAGTTAAGCCATATAATTCGTAAACCAAGTTATCAATTTGGATTTCAAGTTCAGAACAACGTCTGTTATAATAATCTTTGTCTTTATCGGTTTTGATATTTTGTAATTTCTTTTTTGCGAAAATAATTTGGTCAACTATTTTAACAATATTATCATGTAACAATTTTTCATTAGGTCTCTGGAAGTTTATTTCTTTAAAAGGAAGATTAATTATATTGTTTTTACTTACATTTATATAACCACCAGCCATAGCATTATGTTTATTTATTGCTATGTATATTTTTGTAAATAATTTAGAATTAATAATAGCAAGTAGAAATTTTAAATTATAATTTTTACTTTTTCTCATAATAATTGTTGTTGATTTACCTGCTAATATTTCTCCATTATCATAAATAGCTTCTAATTCTTTAACCATACCTGCTAAAATAATTTTTTCAGAAATTGATTGATTATATCTTAGAGAAGATATTCCTTTTAATTTAGTAGATTTTACAATAGGCTTAATATAGCAATCTTTTATATACTGTGTTTTTTTTAAACTCCATAAATTTATATATCTGTCTATTGTACCTGTATTAATAAAATAAAATTTATCAATAATACTAGAAGAATCTTCAATAATAATATCTTTTAATGCATAAGACTCAGAAACAGTAGCAGCACTTTCAACAAAAAAATGTGTATATAAAGGAACTGATTTTTTCTTTAATTTTAAAATTATATCTTCCAATATATCAAATTTTTGTGCCCAATCAGTATCTCCATTTTTTATTACAAAATTTTTAATATAATCAATTCTGATTATATCATCTTTTATCATTTTAATATATTTCCCTTTTTTATCTTTAATGTTTTTTTGAATAATTAATAAGACTGGATAAACATTAATACGTACACCATTACTAACAAAAACTGGTACAGAAGAATAATCAACAAGTTCTTTAATAATATATTTGGAGCAAAATAATTTTAAATAAAAACCATAAGGAGATGATATAAATTTATTCGGAATTATATAACCGAATAAACCATCATTTTTCAAAATTGATATAGATTTTTCAACAAATATGCAATACATATCCCAATTACCCTTAGCTGTTTCATATATTCGTGCACAATATCTACGTAAAAATAAGTTTGATTTCACCATTTCTTCAGAATCAACATACGGTGGATTACCAACAATTGCATCAAAACCACCGAGTTGCATAATTTGTGGAAATGTGGTTGTAAAATTTAATGGTTTCTGATTTTCCTCATCATCAGTTAACTTTTTTACTTTATCTCGAAACGGAAGAGGATTTTGATTGTTTAATATATCTGATCCTATAAGTGAATTACCACAGACAATATTCTTACTCATATCAGGTAGAATCTTTTGATGAAAAAACACTTGCATATCATTTGCAGTAGCAGTAGTTTCATCTTCAAGCAATTTTAGAAACAAAGATAATTGAGTTACTTCAACAGCTTGAGCATCAATATCAACTCCATATATATTTTTAAGTAAAATGTTTTGTTTTTGTTTAATACTTAATACTTTAATACCTTCCTTTGAGATACACCCGTCTCTATCAGCTTCTTTTGGGTGATTTTGATAATACTTTTTATGATATTCAAGTAAGCAATCAAAAGTGCTTATTAAAAATGAACCACTACCGCAGGCAATATCTGCGAAATGTAATTTTGAAATATCACTTGGAGTTTTACCTTCAATTAATTTTCCAACTGTATTATGAACAATATAATCAACTATATATTTTGGAGTATAAAAAACACCACCTGCTTTACGCACTTCTGGCTTATCTATTACCTTTACAAATTTTTTAGTTGCATTAACAATTTTACCTAGAAACCGTTCATATATACTACCTAATATATGGATTGGTATTTCATTAAAAAGGAAACGAGAATTTAAGTGACAAATTTCCTGACAAATATTTTGAAATTCACTATCAATCGGACCTTTAAAATTTTCGTTATCAATAAAATGTCTTCTAAAAACAATACCATTATATTTAGCATCTAATCTTTTACAAAGTAATATAAAATCAGACCAAGCAGTTCCTTTATCACCAAAGGCATGAACATAATGTTCAGGTTCTATTAATTTATCTTCCAGAAAACGAATGAATACGAGACGGTCAATAATACGTTGTGTTGCTTCTGTGAGTTCTTCACTATTTAAATCAAAGTCATTTTTCTTTAATACCTTTGCTAATTTTTCGCGCATATAATCTATTTCTACGAGAAATGCTTCATCAATAGCTTGGAATTGTTCAGTTGCGAATAAACCTTTCTGAACACTTTTTCTTGCAGGTTTTGGTAATTTTTCAGCTTCTTTTTCTAAAGAATTATTTTCAACTGCCTCTCGTGAAAATAAGTAATAAATCTCAGCAAATTTTTCTTCATCTACATACTGACTATAATGGAATTTCTTATAATATCTAGTAAGGGCTGTATTTATATCTGGGCTGAAACGGCAATCGAGAATATGAAATTCTTCAAAATCTGTTAGGATTGCAAATGGAATGTTTTTATGCCAGCCATAACGTATTGTTTGAAAATAATCATCCTGATTGTGCAATTTTTGAAATGGTTGTTTTGCCTCAACAACAAATTTGGGGTCATTAAAATTTGGAGCAAGATAAAAAGCATAATCAGCTCGCTTTTTTGAACTTTTTACTTGAACACTTTTTTCCTCTTTTACTTCCTGTTCGTAAGGATTTTTCTGCTGTTCATGAGTAACATCCCAACCGAGTGCAATAAAGAATTTATTAATATAATCAGTTCTAACCTCTCGTTCTTGATATTTTGGAGATAAATAATAATTCTCGTTTGCTTTGAAGTCAGCAACGAGTTTTTTTACGAGTTTGAATGATTGGGGAAATGTCATTAACAATTAAGATAATTTATTAAATAATTAATTAATTGCAACAAGTAATTTGATAATGCTATAAATATCACTCCTGTGGTAAAACCATAAATTAAAATGTAATTGGCATTTTCTATTTTCGTATTTTTAATATCATCAGTTATCATTCGTAAATTACCTTGATTATCTATTATACCAATATCTTGCATAAAATTCCTAAAATTATTATCAATTTCAATTTTCTTTTTCTTTTCTTCTTCGTTTAATACCTCATTATTAGTAATTTTTTGTTGACAATAATTTAGAAATAATAAACTATTATTAATATCGTATTGCTTAAACATAGTCTTAAATAAATTATCAGATAATTTATTAATATTTTTCATTATTGTTGATAATCCAAAAATAATCGTTGAAAATAATATTAGAAAACCAATTATTGCAATAATATTAGGATTATTTTTTAAGAAATATAAACCACCAAGTAATGAAGAAGATATAGTAATCAATTGTGCAATCCATGTGTTCTTATGTTTATCAAGATCTACCAATTCTTTAAATATCAAACTACTAAAATCTTGGGTTGATTTAGTTGATTGTTCAGAAATTTTGTTGAAATTGGGTTCCATGTTTTATTTAAATAATTAATAATTTGAATATTATATTCAAATTTATTACTCAATTTACAAAAAAGCAAGTTATTATTTTTTTTCACCTTCCCAAACCCTTCCTCGAGGAAGGGAATCTGATGTGGGTTATACGCTATGGATTCCTGCTTTCGCAGGAATGACATTCTTTGCATCTTTTGCTGAAGCTTTGTGTTTTTGCATGAAAAAAAATCCTGCAATCCTTTAATCAGTTTAATCCTGTTCAGACAATGGATTCCGTATCAAGCACGGAAAGACAAGCAGGATTTAAGAATAAGGATTAATGATTTATGATTTAAGAAGACCCTTCGACAACGCTCAGGGTGACAAGGAAAGATTACAATAATTTCATATCAAATTCTTATATTACATATTGTTTATTGCTCTTTTTTTAATAGGAAAATGGAAATAACTCAGACTGATTCAACTAAAAAGAGACTCGAGGAAATCGAGAAGGAACTTGCTAACCTGAAGCAGGAACAATCCTCCCTGAAAGAAAGGTGGGACAAGGAAAAAAGCATCATACAGAACATAAGAAGTTTCAAAGTAAGGATAGAAGAAGCAAAGCAGAAATCAGATGAATATGAGCGTCAGGGCGAACTTGGCAAGGTTGCCGAACTTCGGTATGGAACAATACTCGAGCTTGAGAAGAAGTTAAAAGATGCTAACGGAAAACTTGTCGAGGTTCAGAAAAACAGCAAACTGCTGAAAGAAGAAGTTGATGCGGAAGACATTGCCGAAATTGTCGCAAAATGGACGGGCATTCCTGTTCAAAGAATGTTAGAAACCGAAAGAACAAAACTTCTTAAAATCGAAGAGCGTATTCACCAGAGACTTGTTGACCAGGAGGATGCTGTTTCGGCTGTGGCAAATGCTATCAGGCGTACAAGAGCCGGTTTGCAGGATGTGAATCGTCCGATTGGTTCATTCATTTTTCTTGGTACTACGGGTGTAGGTAAAACGGAAATGGCTCGTGCCCTTGCCGAATATCTTTTTGATTCCGAAACGGCAATGGTTCGCATTGATATGAGCGAGTATATGGAAAAGTATTCGGTATCGAGAATGATTGGGGCGCCACCGGGATATGTCGGTTATGATGAGGGGGGGCAACTGACAGAAGCAATACGGCATCATCCTTACTCAGTTGTACTACTTGATGAAATTGAAAAAGCACATCCGGAAGTGTTCAATGTTCTGTTACAGGTTTTGGATGAAGGCAGGCTAACAGATGGGAAAGGCAGGACTGTTAATTTCAAAAACACAATTATTATTATGACTTCAAATCTTGGTACTGAAATTATTCAGGATAAGATTCAGACTCTTGACGAAAATAACCGTGATGAGTTGATGGGAAGATTGAGGGTGAATATTATTGACCTTCTCCGAAAGAAAATGCGTCCTGAATTTCTCAACAGGGTAGATGAAATAATATTATTTAAGCCATTAATTAGGGAAGAAATTCATCGGATTGCACAGCTTCAGATGAATGGATTGAGGAATAAGCTCGCAAAAATGGATATTAAGTTAGAAGTAACCGAAGATGCCTTAGACTGGCTCACAAGAATCGGGTATGATACCCAATTCGGGGCAAGGCCTCTTAAAAGGGCATTACAGAAACATATTGCCGACCCTTTGGCACTAAAATTGTTAGAATCAGAGTTTATAGCGGGTGATACTATTGTGATAAATTCCGATGAGAGAAAGGGTTTTGAATTTACAAAAGGAGCATCTGCATAAAATATTTCTGAAATATATTCAGGTTTAATATGCTAACAAATAGGCATAAACAGGAAGTTGTCTCAATATTGATTGCAGTAGTTTTAGCATGGACTGCTCTATTGTTTCAGTCTTGTGCAACAAAACCGATTGAAGTAAAAACATTCACAGGTTATATACAAGTAGAGGAAGGTGAATCTGCCGACATAGCTTGGGAATTTGCTAATGCTGACAGGGTGCAGATAAAAGGATTGAATTACAACTTCAGCCCGAACGACAGCTATAAAGTGAAACCGACAGGAACAAAAATAGTACAGGTTACTGCATATCGCGGTGATGATTCACTCGTTGTAAATTCAGTAATTGATATAGCTCCGAAAAAGGTAAAACCTCAGTTTGGAAGGGGCCCGACAATGGACTTTATAGGCCTCAGCCCTGCTTATCTCGAAAGTGATTACCTTGCCGGTGTTATAAAAGCAGATACGACATTAAGTCCATACCAGTTAAAAATAATGAGAACAGTTTATCCATTTACAAATGACCAGTTTTTAGTCAGGGCAATCGTTCTCGACAGGTTTGGCAATTATATGCAGGGTCTGTCCTCGCTTCCGGGGGAAATCAACTGGTCTGCTTCTCTGCAATCAGACTTGATTTCGAGTAATTATGATGTTACGACATTTAATGAAAAGGATTATTCAACTTCCGAAGGTATTGATATAAATATTCTATTAGATAATTCATCAGCGGCACAAAAGAATGTTCAGATTATTGAATCAATCAGGTCATTCCTGCCATATCTTACAAAATTTGATAAATTATCTTTTTCATATTTTAATCAGTCAAAAACTGATGTATTTCCATTGATAAATCCGACTGATGCAAGCAAGGAGTTTAACAATATATCTCTGCCACAGCCGCAGGGCTTAAATTCGATTTATAAATCAACATATACTGCAATCAGCCCACTTGCTTCGGGATTTAAAAGGCAAAAAGTATTAGTTGTAATAACTTATGGTTCAGATAATTCTTCAATAATTTATTCATCTAATGATGTCGGCAAACTTGCACACGACCTCGATATTCCTGTGTATATCATTGGAGTCGGCAGTGCAATGGAAAGTTATTCTCTGAAATATCTCAGCTCACTCACTGGTGGAAGGTATTATCAGGTAACAAACGATGATATACCCAAACTTGAAAATATTTTACTTGAGATTGTATATTCTCAAAAGGGATATTATGAATTACTGCTCCCTGTTTATTCGAGCCAGCTTGAACAGAATATGATTAAGTCGGTTCTTACATACAAGACAGACAAAGTAAAGTTAAATGATAAAGCTAATATTATACTTAAACCTGAAGTTCAGTTTTCTAATTACCAGGCATTGGCATATTTCAATTATCGCGATACATTGGTTCTTCCCGAGTTTGAGGTGATATTCAAATCGCTTGCAAAAGTGCTGAAGGATAATCCTAATTCTGTTATTCAGCTTGTCGGACACAGCAGTACTGAAGGAACTAATGAATATAATGCAGATATTTCTTTGAAGCGAGCTCAGGAGGCAAGGAGGAGACTTATCAGCTTAGGAGCGGCACCTTCTCAAATCCGTATAAGGGGTGAAGGGAACAGCAAACCTATTTATTATTTGCAGTCAACACAATGGCAGCAACAGAATAACAGGAGCGTAACTGTTCGATGGTTAGATCCGTCAATTCTTCCTTATGAAATAATAGCAGGACAATCCTCGACTGAAAATGATGCCTTAACTAAAGTGGAGCAGTGGGAAGGCAGAAAATACCAGGTGTATTACGAAAGATATATTGATAATAATATACCGGTATATAAAGTTAAACTTTGGGGTTATGCCACCCAAAAGGATGCAGAAGACACTGCAAAACATCTGAAAGATAAGTTTAAGTCAGATTTTGCAGTGGAATAAAAGTCAAAATTTCATTATTGATTTTGTTCAGCCAGCCACCTCTCGGCATCAATTGCGGAAGCACAACCAGTACCCGCAGCAGTTACAGCCTGGCGGTAAACATGGTCCTGAACATCACCACAGGCAAATACACCTTCAATATTTGTATATGTTGATTTCCCATTCGTTATTAAATAACCGTTTTCATCCATATCCAAAATACCTTTGAATATTTCAGTATTTGGAGTGTGTCCGATTGCAATAAAAACACCATCGGCAGGTAATGAAGTTATTTCACCTGTCTTGACATTTTTGACATTAATACCTGTTAAACGCTTCATCCCCATTTTCTCTTCACCTGTGTATTCATCAACAACCGAATCGAGAAGAAAATCAATTTTTGGATTATTCTTCGCTCTTTCAATCATGATTTTCGATGCACGAAATTCCTGACGTCTGTGAATAATTGTTACTGATGATGCAAAACGTGTCAGGTAATTTGCCTCTTCAAATGCAGTGTCTCCGCCACCAATTACATAAACTTTCTGGTTTTTGTAAAAGAATCCATCGCAGGTTGCACATGCTGAAATTCCAAATCCAAAAAATTTATCTTCTCCTTTTGCATGCAGCCTTCTGGCAGTAGCACCTGTCGAAATGATTATCGAATCAGCAGTATAATGTTTGTCCCTGTCCGACCAAAGCTGGAATGGGCGTTTTGAAAAGTCAATCTTAGTAATAGTTTCAAAAATTGATTTAGCACCAAACCTGTGTGCCTGCTTTCTGAATATTTCCATCATTTCTGGTCCCATTATACCATCCGGAAAACCTGGATAGTTTTCCACTTCAGTTGTTATTGTCAGTTGACCGCCCGGTTGGTTACCTTCAAAAACAACATTATCCATATTAGCTCTTCCGGCATAAATTGCTGCTGTGAAACCTGCAGGTCCTGAACCGATAATAATAATCTTATGGTGTTCGGTCATTTATTCTCCAATTATTTTAAATGTGTAAAAGTATATAAACAAAATTACGAATTAAAAGAGAAATTATTATTGCTTTATAGTAATATTTATAACCGTAAATATTAAATAAAAATGAAAATATCATTGATAAAAAAATGTCACTCTTCGACATTGCCCAGAGTGACATAATTATTTAATATTTTTGTTAAACAATTTAAAAGGCAAAGGTCATACCGAATTTCCAGTTATCATACATTAATGGTGGTTCGGTTGCATATGGCCAGTTCATATTCTTCTTTTTAAGCTCATACTCTCCGTATTGATAAATATTGACCAAAATAAAATGAACTATCGGTCCGGCTCCGGGAGATGTTTTAGCTATTTTGTGTGTGAAATATTCGATCAAACCTTTTCCCATCCCCGAAATAACTTCACTGCCAAGCCAATACCAGGTCATAAATCTTGGATAAATTATAACCCTTTCATAAGAAGCTCCAATGCCAAGAGGTGCAAAAGGCTGAAATTTGAATCCTGCTTCAAAAGACTGACAGAATCTGAATTTTCCGTTGTCATAGATTTTTAATATATTACTTGTTTTTGGAGTTGTTATGTCTTTTTCTTTGAAACTTACTTTACTCCAAAAAGTGTTACCGGTATTAAATAAAACAAAATCGCATCCTTCAGAAATATTATATCCATAGCCTCTGCTCAAACCAAGTCCTAATTTCCAAACATTTGAATTCAAATGGTTTTCACCGATTTTTTCTTTTGAAGTCCAATCGGATGTCATTGTGCCAATCAGGAAATAGGTAAATTTATAGCTCATTCCAAATTGATTGAACAAATCATATTTCTTTTTTGTGAAGCCGAGTTTAAGTTCAGCAGTGCTTATTTCAGCAAAACTTCTATCTATATAATCATTTTTGAATCTGGGAATACCTAAACCATACACAATTTCAATTGTTGGAAATTCAGATGATAGTACTGCAATTGAATCCGAATCAAAGTACTCGTCCCAAAATTCAGATTTATCCTGGGCATTTGATACTATACTTAATAGAAATAAACCTGCAAAAATGATGTAAATATTTTTCATATTAACCTAAAATATTGTTAATAAATTTTCAAATTTGAATTTCTTTAAAATTAAATTTAACAAATTTCTTTAGTTTTTATTTGTGATTTTTTATTTTAAAAAGTTTGATAAGTAAATTTGAAAAAAATATTTATCATTATTTTTCAATTTTATGAAATCACAGGAAATTATTAAGAGGCTGAAATCATTAAGCAATAAGAAAAATGTTGAAGGTATGGCACGCTTTGGGATAAATCCTGAAGGTACACTTGGTATCTCTGTAACGACACTAAGAAAATTAGCAAAAGAAATTGGTAAGGGCCATGAACTTGCACAAGAATTATGGCAAAGCGGTATTCACGAGGCTCGGATACTCGCTGCATTGGTTGATATTCCGGAAGAAGTTACAATGAATCAGGCTGAGTCTTGGCTAAAAGACCTCGATTCATGGGATGTATGTGACCAATTGATGATGAATCTTTTCGATAAAACATCATTTGCTTTTAAAAAGGCTATCGAATGGAGTAAAAGAAAAGCTGAATTTGAGAAAAGGGCAGGCTTTGCTTTAATGGCTACACTCGCATTTCATGATAGGAATGCTAATGATGAAAAGTTTGAAGTATTTTTGCAATTAATTATTGATGCTGCCACAGATGAAAGAAATTTTGTAAGGAAAGCCGTAAATTGGGCTTTAAGACAAATCGGTAAAAGAAATATGTTACTTAATAAAAGAGCAATCGCAATTTCTAATGAAATTATTAATAAATTTCCCGGATCCAAATCGGCAAAATGGATTGCAAAGGATGCTCTCAGGGAATTGCAGGATGAAAAAACAATAAATCGAATCAAAGAAAAGGGGAGAGGTTAGAATGAAA
>JAKAKE010000013.1 GCA_021824625.1 Bacteroidota bacterium
GATAAATTGCCTGCATTAAATTGTTGAGTGTAATATCCTGCTGGTTGAACTTCGTCAACCAATTTAGAAACTTGACGGCCAAGAATATCATAAATAATTAATTTTACTTGCGCACTTCGTGGTAGTGTATAGTTTATTTTTGTGCTTGGATTAAAGGGGTTCGGATAATTTTGCATTAAACTAAATGTTGCAGGTATTTGTGTCCCCTTAATATCAGTAATGTTTTGAATACTAAAATTTCTTGTTTCTGCATAACCACTGTAACCGCCCACCTGATCATTATTGTTATTCGCAGAAACATGCCAATAATAATTCCCTCCTGATTCCAATCCTTTAATTATTGCTGACGAATCACGAATTCCATCAACATCAAAAATGATATTACTGAAGTTAGAATCTTTAGCAACCTGTACGTGGAATGAATTAGCAAAAAGATTTTTATTCCATGAAAGGTGAGCTGTAGTTTCGTTAAGTACTGCGCCGGACTCAGGTTTAATATTATTCGGTACAAATGAAGAATAATATTGTTTGGGAAGATTGAAACGAAATGCCCGGTAGCTCCATACATTGTCGGGTAAAGACATCTCAAAAACTTTCTCATTGTTTGGATTGACTTCTGTTACTGTTGGATTGCTTGTACCCCAACCAATTAATGTATTCCCGTTTTCTAGTCTTTGGACAAAACCCATTGCACTAGATACTTCTACAGGCTGATTAACATATTGCCAAACTAATTCAGCTCTCATATTCTGTTCGTCTATCTTATATTCTACTGCTCTTGAAGGCAGAACAGCTTGATGCAAATTTCCATTATCGAATAATGTTATGTTTCCATTAGCAATCCTTCTAACCGCATGTTGATGTGAAAAACCAACGTTATCATTTACAAAAGTAAATTGATTATTTTTCCCACCCCATCTCCATATAATTTCACCGGTAATACGATTGATTTTTGTGATTTCATCCATATGTCTGTTGGAAATAATTATATTACCATCATTATCAAGTTCTATTGCATTAGTGTGAACATAATCAATTGTTGCAGCTTTTAAATCTACTCCAACAGCGTCTGTAATCTTAAAATGATCCCACGATCTCCATTGAAACACTACATTTTTATTTGAATCAAGTTCCTGGATAATTATCCCTGTTACTTTTGCTCCAGGGTTCCCGCCGTCGACTATTTTACTCATGTCTATAGTTTGAATCTCAGCACCAATCAGGAGGTAATGGTTGTTTGGAAGAATTCTTAGTTCGTGCACATCCGTCTGATAACCATTCCCGCATTTTACACTATCAACAATCTGAAAAGATGAATCCATAACAAAGAAAAAATATTTTGTTCCGGCATTGTAATAAGTGATTTTACCGTTTGGCTGCAACGTTAATCCAAAGGAATACCCATTCATTTTTTTGTAAAAGAAAGGACTGCCGTCATTATTAAGAATCAATAAGTAATCTTTGTCTGCATAATATGCGTCATTCGAAAAATTGCTCAAGAAGATTTGTCCTGAACTCGGTTTTGTTGAATAAAGAGAAATATTTGGAAATGTCGTCGGTAGAAATCCAGTTTCCCTTTTAAGAGAATATGATCCAGATGAAGATTCCTCCATTTTAAAATTAGTATTCTGTGGAGTGATAGTTGTTAATTCCTTATCAATTAATGTCTTATAATCTTCAGAAGGTCTATTTGCAATTTCAAATTGAAATTCAATACTGCCTAGTTGATTCCCTTGTATATTTTTTAATCCACTACTCAGATTTACAGTAACACTTTCCCCATCACTGAATGGTAAAAAAGGATTGAATAAAAGTGTTTTGTTATCATCTGAAAGAATTATTTCGCCCTGATGAACTCCGCTAAGCGAACCTTTTATCAGTAATATATTTTGCTTAATGCTATTTTTATTTAACTCGGAATTAGATCGGATAATGATATTTGTTTGAGCAGAATTAAGGATACTGCCTGGAACAGGGGACAGGTAAATGAAATTGTTATTACCATCCAATTTCTGATTAGTCCCGGCAAATAAATTAATATTGATCAAAAATAAGAATATGATCAACAGCGAATAAATCATGTTAAATTTATACATGAAATACCTTTCAATTAATTTATTCTTTTGACAACGTGTTTTAATATTCGGTTTGTTTATTAAAAAAAATTAATGTGAGTGTAGAGAGGTTGGAAATAAAAAACCCCGCTTTGCGGGGTTTCAAGAAATTCAAATTAGTTCTTACTCATATGAATCATTTCGGTTACTTCTATCTTTTCCTTAAAGTTTTTCGGTTTCTTTAATCCATTACCATTGTTACCGTTACCGTTCGTACCATTACCATTCTTTTTATTGATTTCAACCGGAATTTTAGTTTCTGTTTTTACATCAGCGTGAGCTTCGCGATAAACAAATACTTCGTTTTTGTAATTTCGCATAACAATTCTGTTGTCATCGCGATGCAAAATATATTGCGGAAGAACAGGAATTTTTCCACCACCACCAGGGGCATCAATAACAAAGTGAGGAATCGCTAATCCGCTTGTATGTCCCCGGAGTTTATACATTATTTCAATGCCTTTGTCTAAAGAAGTTCTGAAGTGATTTGCACCACGTGTTTCATCAGCCATATACAAATAATATGGACGAACTCTTATTTTCAAAAGTTTTGTAAATAACTCTTTCATTACATCAGCATCATCATTAACACCTTTCATGAGTACGGCTTGATTGCTGACAGGAATGCCGGCATTTGCGAGCATTTCGCATGCTTTTGTGCTTTCAGGGGTTATTTCCCAAGGATGATTGAAATGTGTATTTACATAAATCGGGTGATACTTTTTAATCATGTCAACTAATTTTTGTGTAATTCGATGGGGAAGTACACAAGGCATCTTTGAACCAATTCTGATTATTTCGATGTGAGGAATCTGACGCAGTCGTTTTAGAATTTTTTCCAGCATTGTGTCTGTAAGCATTAACGGATCTCCACCAGACATAACCACGTCTCTAATTTCCGTATGCTTTTCAAGATACTTGAAAGCGGATTCAAGTTCCTTCATTGAAATTTTATCGGAGTTGCCAACTTTTCTTTTACGAGTACAAAATCGACAATACATTCCGCATTGGCTAGTTGTAAGAAACAATGCGCGGTCAGGATAACGATGCGTTATATTCGGTACCGGACTCATTGCATCTTCTTGAAGCGGATCTTCAAAGCCATCGATATCGTCAAGTTCTGCTTTATCCGGGACACATTGTTTCCAGATTGGGTCACCGGGATAACGA
>JAKAKE010000130.1 GCA_021824625.1 Bacteroidota bacterium
AGTGACCCCTTCTGCTTTTAATATAGAAATTATTACATCATCGCTCCAACAGCTTTATGACTCAAGATTGAATACAGCTGTAATATATAGGAACAATCGCTGGTATGAGCCTTATTTCATCACAGAATCAATGACTAATCCGAATGAACAATTATATAAATACAAGTTTCATACCTCGGTTTCAGGATTTTCAACAGCAGGTAAAATATTCAGAATTACAGGCATTCCTGCTGAAAATGCTTACAGGATTTTGAATCTCGGAAATATTGCAATGTTTCCGAATATCAGCACACCCGTCAGAATGCCATTGTCAGATTTGAGAAGGAACGGAATGTATTATGAAAGGGATGATGACGGTGTTATGATTACAAGATACATCACACACAATGATGACAATTATGCTTTCATCGAATTCCTGTTAGACCCGGAAGGATGGGTAAGCAAATACGATGTTTATGTATCGGGTTCATTCAACAACTGGAAGCCTGATGCAAACTGGCAGATGTATTATGACGAGAATGACAGGTATTATCATCTCAGGCAGTGGGTCAGGCGGGGCAGGCATAATTATTTGTATGCCACAGGCAAATACAACTATGAAACTTGCAGAGTAGAAAAAATCGCTTATGATGAGTTTGAAGGAAACACGGTAACATCAGGTTCAACATTAATAGCCATGATATACTATCGTGAGTTTGATTACGGAGGTTATGACGCACTTGTAGGTGTAGCCGCCGCAAATATTTATGGTTCGATTAGGAAGAGATAAATCTAATATAAATTTAAATTTGTATTATATTTCCTCCCTTTATTAAAGGGAGATAAAAGAGGGATTATTCAATAAAAATCACCTTTTTTAATTTATTCATACATTTAATTTATAATCCCCCTTAGTCCCCCTTTAGGAAAGGGGGAAAATTTTTCAATTTGCTCTATAAATTGATTTTTGTTATTTTCCATATGATATGATACAATCAAAATCGAATATGACAAAAAGAGATTTTCTAAAGTTAGGAACTGCAGGAATTTGCGGACTATGTTTGCAGGGAATTCCGTTTTCTCTTCTTGCAGGTGATGACAAAAAACTCTGGAAATGGAGCAAGGAAGCATCATTTTACCACAGCAAAGCTCAAATCGTATATTGTGAACTTTGCCCTCACGAATGTATTTTATCTCCGGGTGAAAGAGGAATTTGCAGAAGCAAAGTTAATATTGAAGGAAAATATTATTCTGTTGGATATGGAAATCCCTGCACAGCAAATATAGACCCAATCGAAAAGAAACCGATTTATCATTTTCTTCCAACATCAAAAGCGTTCTCAATAGCAGTAGCAGGATGCAATTTCAGATGCCTGAACTGCCAGAACTGGACTATATCGCAGGTACAGCCGGAAGAAACAAATAATCTTGATATGTTTCCGGAAGTAGTGGTAAAAAACTGTCTCGATAACAAATGTGAATCAATAGCCTATACATATTCCGAACCCAACTCATATTATGATTATATGTATGACACTGCAAAGCTGGCAAATTCAAAAGGGATTAAGAATCTATTAATTTCGAATGGGTATATTTATGAAAAACCATTAAGAAGGCTTACTAAGTATATTAACGCCGCAAATATAAACCTTAAAAGTTTCAAAAATGAAATATATAAAAAACTGAACGGAGGAACATTAGCTCCAATACTAAATACATTGAAAGTATTAAAAGAAGAAGGTGTGTGGCTCGAAATTACAAATCTTGTTATTCCAACTTGGACAGATGATTTCAATATGATTAAGGAAATGTGCAATTGGCTTGCAGCAAACAAACTGAACGATTGTCCTCTTCACTTTCTGAAATTTATGCCCTTGTATAAACTGACGCACCTTCCCATTACTCCTGTTTCGACACTTGAGAAAGCACGAAAAATAGCATTAGATGCAGGTATGAAGTATGTGTATCTCGGAAATGTACCGGGACATGAAGGTGAGAATACATTTTGTCCAAAATGCAAAAAGCAAATAATAGAAAGAAAAGGATTTTATATATTAGAAAATAATATGAAGAAAAATAGCTGTAAATTTTGCGGTGAGACAATTGCAGGTGTCTGGGAAAATTGAAATAAATATAAAAATGAAATAAAAATGGCAGATGGTAAAAAAGAAAAAGTCAGTGAATTGCAATATATAAAAGGAGTGGGACCGGTGAGAGCGGCGGCTCTTGCAAAGGATGGCATTCTCACACAGCAGGATTTACTCAATTACTTTCCACGAGATTATATTGACCGAAATGCTATTGCTTCTTTTAAAGCTTTATCCGTCAAATTGAGACAGGAGGATTTATTTGAAAAGAAAAGTTTACCTAAGGATTTCTCACTAAGGAACGAAATTATTACTATAGGGCAAATCACCGAAAGTAATGAAAAACAATTAAGAAAAAACAGGAAAATACTGAAACTGACTATTGCTGACGGAAGCGGTGGATTTGCCAATATAATTTTCTGGTCATATACCGATTATTATAAAAAAACTTATCCGGAAGGAGAGCTTGTAGCAATAAGCGGAAGAGCCGAATTAGATATGGTAGGAAGAATAACATTCAGTCATCCTGAAATAGAAAAATTCCACCCCGAAGATGAAAAACTTTACAGGGAAGGGCATATCCTGCCTGTTTATCCTATGACACAGGTAATGAAAACTGCAAAATGGAATATGCGCGTATTGAGGCAGGTCATATATTCAGCCATTGAAAATCAATTGTCCCAAATAAAAGAAAATCTGCCCGGGCAAATCTTAAAAAAGTATAAATTAATAGAACGCTCTGATGCTTTCAGGCAATTACATTTCCCTGACAATATTGAAACTGTCGGCAAAGCAAAAAACAGGATGAAATTCGAAGAAGTGTTTTTCTTCGAACTCTTTCTCGCCATCAGGCAGAAAAAGAGTAAAGTAAACGAGCCCGGAATTGTGATGAATCCAAAGAGTCCAAGGGCAAGGCGGCTTTATGAATCTCTCCCCTTTAGTTTGTCAAGTGACCAAAAGAAAGTCATCAGGGAAATCACTGACGATATGAAAAGCGGCTCTCCTATGAACAGGCTCTTGCAGGGTGATGTCGGTTCTGGAAAAACAATTGTCGCATTACTCACTATGCTTGATGTGATTGATAATGGTTATCAGGTAGCAATTATGGCTCCAACTGAAATCCTTGCAGAACAGCATTATCACACATTTAAAGATTACATATCCGATTTTAAAATAAACATTGTTCAGCTTATCGGTGGACAAAAAACAAAAGCAAGAAACCAGATACTTGATGATATTAAATCGGGTAAAGCGAATATAATAGTCGGAACTCATGCAATGTTTGAAAGCACCGTTACATATAAAAATCTCGGATTGGTTGTAATTGATGAACAGCACCGTTTCGGAGTTGCCCAAAGGAGTCAACTGAAAAAACTTGGCGAAGAGTCGCATACCGAATCCCGCACTCCTCACATACTCGTTATGTCTGCCACACCCATTCCCCGTACATTGTCAATGACACTCTACGGAGACCTCGATGTTTCGATAATCCGTGAAATGCCCTTAAATAGAAAACCAATAAGTACCAAAGTAGTATTCGAAAGCCAGTTACCAGATATTTATGATTATATTAAAAAAGAAATAAGTAAAGGGCATCAGGCTTTTATTGTATTTCCCCTTGTTGAAAAATCCGAGAAACTTGAGTTAAAGTCAGCAGTCGAACATTTTGATATGCTGAAAAACAATGTCTTTCCCGAGCTAAAGTGTGGGCTTCTTCACGGTCAAATGTTTTGGTATGAAAAAGAAGACACAATGAAAGCCTTCCTTAATAAACAATATAATATACTGATTGCAACCACTGTGATTGAAGTGGGAATTGACATACCGAATGCAACCGTAATGCTGATTAACAATGCTGAGAGATTCGGACTTTCGACATTACATCAACTTAGGGGAAGGGTTGGTAGAAGCGGCTTACAGTCTTATTGCTTTCTTGCAACAAAAGAAAATTACAAATTTGAAATGAAGAGGAAAGATGTTCAGGAACAAGAAAGAAAATCGGCAATCATCAGACTGAAAACAATGGAAGAAACAACAGATGGGTTCAATATTTCTGAAGTTGACTTGAAACTACGTGGTCCGGGGGATGTTCTTGGAACCCGTCAATCAGGTTTACCTGCATTTAAATTTCTCGACCTTGTCAGGGATGGTGATATTATTACTGAAGCAAGGAGAGAAGCATTCTCAATCATAGACGATGACCCTCACCTGCGAAAACAACAAAATGAAATCCTGAGAAATGAGTTTATCAAATTATACAAGGATGGAAAGCATTTTTTTAATATTGCTTGAAATACATGAACTAAAATCTCATTAATCGCCTTTTGATAACTTTGATTTGCTTAAATAACTTTTGTTAAAATCAATCATTTATTGTTAAATTCACAATTAATAAATATTCTTTTCTATAATAAAATTATTGAAAAATGAAAAATATAAATATCAGAATCGGCGAATTAAAAGATAAAGAAATCCTTGTGAAATTTAATATTGCACTTGCAAAAGAATCAGAGGGTATAAAGCTCTCGAAGGAGGTTGTTGAAAGAGGTGTTGAATCTGTTTTGCTAAATCCCAACTTTGGATTTTATCTAATCGCAGAAAAAGATGGAAATACAATAGGTTCTCTAATGGTAACCAACGAATGGAGCGACTGGCGTAATGGTATGTTCTGGTGGATTCAAAGCGTTTATGTTCAGTCTGACTATCGAAGAAAAGGTATCTATACGAAATTATATAATTATGTAAAGAAAATGGCATCAGACAAATCTGATGTATTGGGTTTCAGGCTTTATGTTGAAAAAAATAATAATACAGCACTGACAACTTACAAGTCTTTAGGAATGAAAAAAACAGCATATAGATTGTTTGAAGATATAATTGAATGATTTTCATTGTCATTCTGAATTTAGTTCAGAATCCATTAGTATATTTTTAAATTTAGCATCTATGGATGCTGAACCAAGTTCAGCATGACAAAAGGAAAACTTAATTTCTTTTTTTCATATTATTTTGTTACTTTCAAAAAAAATTATAGAATATTTTTAATCTTAATTATTCAGGAGTTCGGAAATGGAAATTAAAAAAGTGTTAGTTCTTGGTGCAGGTACAATGGGAAATGGTATAGCCCATGTTTTTGCTCAAACCGGTTATGATGTTATTCTTTGCGATGCCTTCGAAGATGCCCTTAAAAAAGGAATTTCAACAATTGAAAAAAACCTTGCCCGACAGGTAAAGAAAGGTGCTATCACAGATGATGATGTCAAAGCGATAATGGGGAAGATAAAAGCCACTACAAATCTTGCAGATTGTGCAGACGTTGACCTTGCTATCGAAGCCGTTACCGAAAATAAGGAGTTGAAATTCAAAATATTCAGGGAGATGGATAAGGTTATTAAACCGGGTGTTATAATTGCATCTAATACCTCGACTATCTCAATTACTGAAATCGCCGCACAGACAAGCAGACCGCCTCTAATCATCGGTATGCACTTTATGAATCCCGTACCTATGATGAAGCTTGTTGAGATTATCAGAGGGCTTGCAACGAGCGATGAAACATATAATGCAGTCAAATCAACAACCGAAAAACTTGGCAAGACGCCAATTTTAGCAAATGATTATCCCGGCTTTATTGCAAATCGAATATTAATGCCTTTGCTCAATGAAGCAATTTTTGCTGTTATGGAAAGCGTTGGAACTGTTGATGCAATTGATGAAGTTGCTAAGCTTGGATTGGCTCATCCGATGGGACCTCTTGCTCTCGCTGACCTTATCGGACTCGACACAACACTTGCAATTATGAAAGTATTGCATGAGGACATAGGCGACCCACGGTTCAGACCGGCACCACTGTTAAAGAAAATGGTTGCCGCAGGATATTATGGCAGGAAAACCGGCAAAGGTTTCTATGATTATTCAGGTGAAAAACCGGTACCAATGAAATTTTGAAATTTATTAATTTATCACTTATATAATCTTTATTTATTTTATTGAATAGCCACTATCTTTAGATAGTGGAAGGTTATTTCCACGGGAATCTGACTTTAGTCAATAACTTTAAGTGGATAAATCCTAATTTGAGATGTAAACCACCACCACTACTTAAAAGTAGTGGCTATTCAAAAATTTTATATCTTATTTTGTTATCTTTCAGATGTCTCGATAAGTTTGTAAATTTGAAAATATTTATTTTTTCTTAATAAATTAGATTGAATTCTATAACTATTTTAATATATTTTTTGAGAAATGATTATGATGCGGGAAAGTAAACCTCAGAAATTTGACTCGGATGACCCTGACGTATTAGCTGCCTATCAGGCAGAAACAAATGGCGAATACTTACTTGCTGTTGATTTTTATAAAAAAGCTTTGGAAAGAAATCCTGAATTAGGCATTGTTTATAAACATGCCGGTAATGTTTATTACCGTATCGGTATGCTCGACAATGCGGTTGAATATCTAAAAAAAGCCGTTGAAAAACTTCCAAACTACCCCACTGCTTTATACGAATTAGGACTGGCATACTACCGTCAAGTGAAGATTAAAGAGGGAATTGATTGTCTGAAAAAAGTTCTCGAAATTGACTCCGGTTTCCTGATGGCTCATTACTGGCTTGGCATAATGAATTATCATTACGGTCATCTCAAAGAAGCAAAGTTCCATTATCAGACAGTTACAGAAAGGAATCCGAATTTTACAATTGCTTTCTTCCATCTTGGAGTTACTAATCTCCGTCTCGGCTATTATGATGAAGCAATCAAAGACTTTAATGAAGTAACAAATAAGAATCCCGATAGTCCTGCGGCTTATGCTTTGCTTGGTGATGCATATCTGAACATTGACCATAAATTCGAAGCAAGAAAAGCATATCAGAAAGCCCTCGAATTAGACCCCGAGGACAGAAAAGCAATGCGTGGACTTGTTCTTCTTGATGATTTCAATGAGATAATATTTTAAATTTTAAATTTTGAATTTTGAATTTTGAATTTTGAATGAAAGCCATACATATCTGTCATCCTGAGCTTGTCGAAGGATTATTTCAGAATCCATAGCCAAATTTATGTGAAAAATAAATATTAAGATAAACATTAAATTCATTAACGGAAAAAAAGTAACAATTGCAAAAGAATCTGAAGCACTTTATAACGATGACATGCTTCCCGAATATGATTTTTCAAAAGCAAGGCCTTTTAGAAATAGAGCAGGGAACAATAAGGTTGTTGTTGAATTAGACCCGGATGTAACAGAGTACTTTCAAACTTCTAAACAAGTCAACCTGACACTTAAAGCAATAATCAAATCATTAAAAAAAACCCGGTTGGTAAATTCATAATGAATTTCACATTTTATTCGACTTTCTCTTTCTCAACCACAAGCAGAATTTTATCGACATCTACACATTCGCTCCAGAAAGTTAACTTAGTAATAATGAGAATTGAAATTATTCATTCTAAACTGTTTATAAGTGTTTTTAACTCTCTATCAGTTATTGTTTCAGTCTGTGATTTGTCATAAATTGAAAGCAGATAAACAATAATTTCCTTATTATTTGTTTCTACAAATCCGATAATAATTTCATCAACAAAACTTATTATTCTCAGCCCACCACTCTTGCCCCTGCCTTTGCTTTTCACTTTCAATCTAATTTTATAAGTAGATTTGCCAAGTGGTGTTCCCATCCTTGGATTCTCATAAAGATCGTTTTCAAATTCAATAAGTTCATCACGAAGCGAAGAATATTTCTTTAATAGTGGTTTTGCTTGACCTTTGAAATTTGATGTAACTCTAACTGTTACTTTCATCGAGGAATCCGCTCAAAGTCTGTAATTTTTTACCATTCTTTTTTGCTGATTTGATTTCAGCCAAACCTTCTTTAATGCTAGTCATTATAGCCAACTTATTTCTAAGTTTCTCGTTTTCCATATTAAGCTGTTCCCATTTATTTATGGGTACAATCACGGAAGCCCTGCTTCCCTTCTCATTTATTATATATTGAATTGCTGTATTCATTTTTTCGCCCTTAAATAATTATTTTAAATCATTAGACAAAAATAATGAGAATTTATTTTTTCTACTCCTCTTTCTCCTTCTCAACCACAAGCAATACTTTGTCCGAGTCAACCTGCTCGCCTGCTTTGGCATTGACTTCGGTAACGATGCCTGATATTGAAGAATACATTGTGGTTTCCATTTTCATTGCCTCGATTATGATTAAGCCATCACCTTCATCAACTTTTTGTCCTTTTTCCACCAAAACTTTTACAATACTGCCGGGCATCGGAGGCTTTATGACTTGCTTATCACCGAGATTTTTTCCTTCTTCCCCAAAAGATTTTTCTTCTGCTTTTACTTTATCGAGTGTTATTGAATTACCGTCAATATTGACATAGAATCTGTTGTCATCTTCAGCTACATAGACATTAGTCTTTGTACCATCGGAAAAAACAGAGAAAATATTAGTATCAATTAATATTGATGAAAAATCAATTTTTTCATTATTAATAACAATAGACTGATTGTCATTTTGTTTTTCAAGCATTATCTCATACTCAGTTTCTTTAAATTTCAGTTGCATATTAATTCCATATTATTTTCATTTTGTTGAGCCTGTACATATTTCCCAATAGCCGATTGTCAGCCATGGGGAACTCATCTCACTGGTAACAGAAACATTATTATTTGTATTCTTCTTTTTCTGACTGTCAAATAATGCCGCTCCTATTAATGCTTTATTCAGCATACCTGAATCGTATTCAGTCATGGTTTCCATGTTCTTATCAATGAAATCAGTGAAAGTATTTCCCTTAATAAATTCCCGGTGTTCAAGGCATTTTGACATAAATCCAATTGAGGTTTTCACACCGAGAATAACATTTTCTTTCAAGGCAATCAACATTTTATTTCGTGCTTCTTCGCGTGTGGGAGCCCAGACAATCAACTTTGCAAGAATAGGGTCATAAAAAACAGGAATTTCTGCTCCCTGGTAAATACCCGAGTCATAGCGGACACCCGGACTAATCGGTACATTAAGAAAAAGTATTTTCCCCGATGAAGGCATGAAATTATTATCCGGGTCTTCGGCATATATTCTACATTCAATTGCATGTCCGGTCTGTTTCAAATCTTTTTGCTTGAATGGAAGTTTCTCGCCGCTTGCAATCTGAACCTGCAGTTTAACAAGGTCAATTCCTGTTGTCATTTCAGTAATCGGATGCTCTACCTGGATACGTGCATTGACTTCAAGAAAATAAAAATTTTTGTCTTTGTCAACAAGAAATTCCACAGTACCGAGATTATTATAATTTGCTGTCTTAATTACTTTGACGGCAGTCTCACCCATTCTCTTCTGCAGTTCTGCATCCATGACGGGAGAAGGAGTTTCTTCGATAATCTTTTGATGTCGCCTTTGAATCGAACATTCACGTTCAAACAAATAAACAGTATTTCCGAAATTGTCTGCAGCAACCTGGAACTCAACATGCCTTGGCGATTCAATATATTTTTCAAGAAAAACCTCATCACTTCCGAATGCAGACTGGGATTCTCTCATCGCTGATTCAAAGGCGTTTTTGAGTTCTTCTTTCTTCCTGACAATCCTCATACCCTTGCCGCCGCCGCCTGCTGATGCTTTGATAAGTACAGGGAATCCCATCTCGCCAGCTGTCTTTTCAAATTCTCCAATATCCTTTGAACTGCTCTTCATTCCGGGAATGACAGGAACACCTGCTTCAATCATGGTAACGCGTGACATGACCTTAGAACCGAGAAGTTTCATCGGTTCAGGCTCGGGACCTATAAAAATCAATCCCGCATCCCTGACTTTTTTATTGAAATCAGAATTTTCTGCAAGAAATCCGTATCCGGGATGAATAGCATCGCAACCTGTATCTTTTGCAGCTTTTATCACCGCTTCCATATTCAAATATGACTGAAGAGCCGGTGCTGGACCAATACATATTGATGCGTCTGCTAACAGAGTATGAAGTGCTTTGCTGTCTGCTTCTGAATATACAGCAACAGTTCTAATTCCCATTTCTTTACAGGAACGGATAATTCTGCATGCAATTTCACTTCTGTTTGCTACTAATATTTTTTTAATCACAAATTATAATTTCCTTTTCTTTTTACTTTAATCATTTTAATATTAATAATTTTAAATTATTAATTTATAATTTATAATGAATTTTTAATATAATAATTTTAAATTTTTAATACTTTACTTTCAACTTTATGAACTTAATAAACTTTTTACTTCTAAAATCGTTAATCCTTGTTCCTAAATATTTTCTATCTTCTATCTCCTTTCTTCTATCTCCTTTCTTCTATCTCCCATCTCCTATTTGCTCTTTCCTTTCTTCGAAATCCACGAAGGAGGCCGCTTCTCCAGGAATGCACTCATGCCTTCCTGCCCTTCCTGACTTGTTCTCAATGTCGCAATAAGCTGGGCTGTGTATTCTGTTACATCAGGGAAATCCATATGTGGAACTTTAAATATAAGTTCCTTTACTGTTTTAATAGCTTCGGGACCATTTGCGATAATCTGCTGAATAACCTCATTGACTACTTTATCAATCTCGTGATTTGAAACAACTTTATTGACAAGTCCAATTTCCAATGCTCTGTGAGCATTTATTCTTTCTCCGGTAATGAACAATTCTCTTGTATTAGCATGTCCGATACGGTCAATAACAAAAGGTGAAATGACAGCAGGTACTAATCCTATTTTCACTTCGCTTAATCCGAATTGTGCAGAGTCTGCCGAAATCAATATATCGCAAACAGACATCAGTCCTACACCTCCGCCGATTGCCGAACCGTTAATTCTTGCTATTGTCGGCTTCGGATGAGTATAAATCAGAAGCATCAATTCAGCAAGTTTCAGCGACTCTTCATAATTCTGGTCATAAGAATATTTCATTACATCTTTAAGCCATTTGAGGTCGGCTCCGGCACAAAATGATTGCCCGTTGCCGGTAATCACAATCACCCTTATATCGCTTTCATTTTTCAGTTTTTCGAAAGCATCATATAGTTCATAAATCAGAGTGTTATTCAAAGCGTTATGAACCTGAGGCCTGTTCAGGGTTATAATACATACAGCCCCCTGGTGTGAAAGTGATATTGTTGAATACTCATGAGTTAAATTCATATTTTCCTTCTTAATTTTTCACATTCTGAAAATACCGTACTTCTGGTCTGGTATTGGTTTATTCAGTGCCATAGAGATACCCAGAGCAAGGACATTCCTTGTGTCTAACGGGTCAATAATCCCGTCATCCCAGAGCCTCGCACTGGCATAGTAGGGGCTCGATTCATGTTCATACTTTTCGAGTATTGGTTTCTTGATTAAGTCAATATCTTCTTTTGATAAAGTTTTTCCGGCTGCCTCTAATTGTTTTATTTTTACAGTTGCAAGAACACCTGCCGCCTGCTCACCTCCCATTACTGATATTATTCCCGTATTCCACATCCACATCAAATTAGGATAATATCCTCTGCCGCACATTGCATAATTACCGGCACCATTTGAACTGCCTACTATGATTGTAAATTTTGGAACTTGTGCATTAGCAACCGCATGTACAAGCTTGGCACCGTCTCTTGCTATGCCTCCATGCTCATATTTTTTTCCGATTATGAATCCTGTTATATTTTGTAAAAATATTAAAGGAATTTTTCTTGATGTGCATAACTCGATAAAATGAGCTCCTTTCAGGCTTGACTCTGAAAAGAGAACCCCATTATTTCCTAAAATTCCCACCGGATAACCCATGATTCTTGCAAAGCAGGTAATCAATGTTGTTCCGTAATTTTCCTTAAACTCCTGGATTCTACTGCCGTCAACGATTCTTGCGATTACTTCGCGAATATCAAACGGCTGTCGAATATTTTTTGGAACAATTCCATAAATTTCTTCCGAGTCGAGATAAGGCTCTTCGGGTTCTTCCCTTCCAATATCAAATTTTTTCTGTTGAGCAAAATTTTCGACAATATTTCTTGTAATATCGAGAGCATGTTCATCATTCTGTGCTATGTGGTCAGATACACCTGAAATTTTTGTATGAACTTCAGCACCGCCAAGTTCCTCATCAGTTACAATTTCACCTGTAGCAGCCTTACATAAAGGAGGACCACCGATAAAAATGGTAGCCTGGTTACGAACCATTACAGTTTCGTCACTCATAGCGGGGACATAAGCACCGCCTGCTGTACATGAACCCATTACGACAGCTATCTGTGGAATTTTTTCTGCTGATAACCTTGCCTGATTATAGAATATATTTCCAAAGTGGTCTTTATCGGGAAATACACCGTCCTGTAAAGGAAGAAACACTCCACCCGAATCAACGAGATATACACATGGCAGACGATGCTGCATTGCAATTTCCTGCGCTCTGACATGCTTTTTTACAGTAATCGGATAATATGTTCCCCCCTTAACTGTTGCATCATTTGCAACAATCATACATTCCCTGCCTTTAATTACACCTACCCCGCAAACAACACCTGCGGCAGGTGCATCGTTATCATACATGTCATAAGCGGCGAATGGCATCACTTCAAGAAATGGTGTGTCTTTATCGCAAAGCAATTTGATTCTGTCACGGACAAGTAATTTTTTCCTGTCTAAATGTTTCTGCCTTGCCTTCGGAGGACCACCCTGTTTTACTATTTCATATCTTTCTTTTAATAGCTTTGACAACCCGAGATTAAATTCCCTGTTTTCCTGATATGCAGCACTTTTTGTAGAAATTTTTGATTTAAAACGATTCATTTAGTTATTTCCGTTTATATTTTAAATTTTACATTCCTCTTCTGTATTTTCCACCGATTTCGTATAGTACTTTTGTGATTTGTCCCATCGAAGCATATTCGACAGTATTTAATAATTCTTCAAATATATTTCCTTTTGTAAGCGCCACCTCACGAAGACTGTTCAATGCTTTTTCAAGATTATCTTTGTTTTTCTTCTGGAATGAATGAAGCTGTTTCAGTCTTTCATTTTTTTCTTCATCCGTTGCTCTTGTAATTAGCATTTTGTCGTAAGGATTTCCCGATTCTTCCCTGATAAATTTATTTACACCGATTATCGGGTATTCGCCTGATTGTTTCAATGTTTCATAATACATTGATTCTTCCTGAATTTTCGACCTTTGGTATTGGGTTTCCATCGCTCCCAGTACACCTCCACGGCGTGAGATTCTTTCAAATTCATCAAGCACTGCTTCTTCTACCAAGTCTGTCAACTCCTCCATTATGAAAGAACCCTGGTTCGGATTTTCATTTTTCAACATACCAAACTCATTTGATAATATCATCTGGATTGCCATTGAACGCCGTACTGATTCTTCTGTCGGTGTTGTTACAGCTTCATCATAAGAATTTGTATGGAGCGAATTACAGTTGTCATAAAAAGCAAGTAGTCCCTGCAAAGTCGTCCGGATATCATTAAAATCAATTTCCTGTGCATGAAGAGAACGGCCTGATGTTTGTATGTGATATTTTAATTTCTGGCTTTTCTCATCTGCACCATATTTATTTTTCATTGCAATAGCCCAAATTCGTCTGGCTACTCTGCCAATAACAGAATATTCGGGGTCCATACCATTCGAGAAGAAGAAAGAAAGGTTGGGAGCAAACTCGTCAACAGGTATTCCCCTGTTCATAAAGTATTCGACATAAGTAAATCCGTTTGCAAGTGTAAATGCAAGTTGTGTAATGGGATTTGCACCTGCTTCTGCAATATGATAACCGCTTATACTTAGTGAATAATAATTCTTAATTGAATTTTTAGAAAGAAATTCCTGCAAATCACCAATCAGCTTCATTGCAAAATCAATAGAAAATACGCAGGTATTCTGCCCCTGGTCTTCTTTCAGCATATCAGCCTGAACAGTACCGCGCAATCTTCTGAATGTATCAATCTTTAATTTTTCTTTTTCTTTTTCACTCAGCTTTTTTCCTGATTTTTGAACCTTTTCAAGCTCCCTTCTATATGCAACCATGAAAAAGAAAGCAACCATTATTGGTGCGGGAGCATTGATTGTCATTGAAACAGAAGTCAGAGGGTCAGTCTGGTCAAATCCTTTCAGCAAAACATTCATATCTTCAATCGTACAGATAGACACACCGCTCTCACCGATTTTACCGTAAATATCAGGTATCTCACTTGGGTCTTCACCGTATAAAGTTATTCCATCGAATGCAACCGAAAGACGTTTAGCATTATCTGCCTGGCTGAGAAAATGGAATCGTTTATTTGTTCTTGCGGGTCCACCCTCCCCGGCAAACTGCCTCTTCGGGTCTTCAGTGGTTCTTTTGAAGGGAAAAACTCCGGCTGTATATGGGAAACTACCCGGCAAATTTTCTTTATAGAAGAATCTCACAAGTTCTTTCCATGAATCATACCATGGGATTGAAATCTTTGGAATTTTAGTGCCCGATAGGCTTTTATTATACAAACTAATTGAATATTCTTTTCCCTGAATTTTGTATTTCATTTCGTCAACCTGGTAGCACTTTTTCAATTCATCCCATTTTGAAAGATAATTGATAGTACCAGGTTCAAGCTTATTCCATTTCTCAGCAAATTTTTCTTTCAGCATTTTCATAGCACCTGAATCTTCAATTTGCTTGATTGATTCTTTTATGGCATAAGCATCATTAGCAAGGTTTGCCTGTTCTTCAGCTTTTTGTTTATATTCTCTTACCGTGTCTGAAATTTCTGCGAGATAATTTACTCGCCTATTGTCAATTAAGCCAAAATCTTTTTCGAGTGAAACAGGCAGTAAATCAATCATTTTCTTATTCGGTTTATAATTGCCTTTCTTCTTATCCTGAAGCAGATTTAGAAAATCCTTGAATAATTTGTTTACACCGTGATTGTTAAATTGATTACTACTTGTTGCATAAACAGGAAGTTCAACTTTATCGAGAGGTGTAGTATGTGGCACTTTCAATTGATGTGTTCTGATATAATGAACTTTAACTTCTCTCAGTGCATCTTCGGAGCCTATTTTCTCAAATTTGTTAATGACTATGTAATCAGCCATGTCGAGCATATCAATTTTCTCAAGCTGTGATGGAGCGCCGAACTCGGCAGTCATCACGTACATCGAATAATCGCTGATTTTTGTTACACTGCTGTCACCCTGCCCGATACCGCTTGTCTCGACAAAAATTATATCGAATCCGTTAGATTTCAGAACTGAAATTGAATCCTGTATTGATGCACTAAGTTCATTAATGCTTTCACGTGTTGCAAAGCTCCTTAAATAAACACGGTCATTATAAATCTGATTATACCTGATTCTGTCTCCCAGCAACGCACCTCCGGACTTGGTCTTTGAAGGGTCTACAGCAAGAACTCCGATATTCACATTATCTGTGAAGGATATAAACCTGCCAATCAACTCATCAATCAGTGAGCTTTTTCCGCTTCCCCCCGTACCTGTAACACCAATGACAATAGATTTATTCTTATCATGTTTTTTATACAAACTTCTTAATGAGTCATGCTCTTGTGTTTTCAGAGTATTATTCTCAAAAAATGAAATTTGTCTTGCTATTTCAACGTGATTTTTGCACTCGTTTTTCTTTAGGTAAGGCTCTGTGATTTTCAGTTCTGCTTTATTTTTTTTCTTCTTTTTGAACTCCTGAATTCTCTTAATTATATCATCAGAAATGCCGTCAATACCGATTTTTTGCCCATCAACAGCATGATAGAGCCTGTTCACACCATATTTCTCGAGAGCTTCGATTTCACCTGGCAATATAACACCGCCTCCGCCTCCGAAAATCAATTTATCTGTAGCTCCGAGTCTTTTTAATTCGTCAACAAGAAATCTGAAATATTCATTATGTCCACCTTGATAGGAGCTAATCAAAAGTGCATCAACATCCTCCTGAACAGCAACTGTTACAACTTCACTCACAGAACGGTTATGCCCAAGGTGTATAACTTCAGCACCCCGCTTTTGCAGTAATCTTCTATATATATTTACCGACACATCATGCCCGTCAAAAAGAGCAGTTGCGGTCAGAACCCGGATTTTCGACATCAATTCCTCAATTAAATTCTACTTCAACAAACTTCTCGAAATCACTAATCTCTGAATTTCGCTTGTGCCTTCGTATATCTCGGTAATTTTTGCATCCCGATAATATCTTTCAACTTTAAAATCTTCTGTATAGCCGTAGCCTCCGTGAATCTGAATTGCTTTCCTGGCACAATCCATTGCAACTTCCGATGCTTTCAGCTTGGCAACAGCAGACTCGGTTGAATAATTCAAACCTTTATCCTTCATCATTGAAGCCCTCCAGTTAAGCAGCCATGCGGCTTCATATTCCATCCACATATCTGCGAGCATCCATTGAATTGCCTGGAAACTTGCAATTGGCTGGTCGAACTGGAATCTCTCCTTTGAATATTTCACTGAATCTTCAATACAGGCTCTTGCAATACCCAATGCTTGTGCGGCTATTCCCAGCCTGCCCCCGTCGAGAGTAACCATCGCTACTTTAAATCCTTTATTCAGTTCACCAAGCAAATTTTCTTTTGGAACAACACAATCCTCGAGAATGATTTCCGTAGTTGAAGAAGACCTTATTCCCAACTTCTTCTCTATTTTTCCGATTTTGTATCCTGGTGTGTCCCGCTCAACAATAAATGCTGTAACCCCTCTCGTTTTTTGGCTTGGGTCTGTAGAAGCTATGAGAACAAATACCTCTGCTTCTTTCCCATTTGTAGCAAATAATTTTGAACCATTTAGAACCCATTTGTCATCAACTAATTTTGCTGTTGTTTTGGTAGCTCCCGAATCCGAACCGGCACCTGCTTCAGTCAATGAAAAACTTCCAATCTTTTTTCCTGATAGCAGGTCAGGCAGATATTTCTTCTTCTGTTCCTCCGTTCCAAACCGGTAAATAGGGTCACAAACTAATGATGAATGAGCAGAAACAATTACACCTGTTGATGCACACCATCGTGATATTTCCTCAACAGTAAGGAAATATGATACATAATCCA
>JAKAKE010000089.1 GCA_021824625.1 Bacteroidota bacterium
AAGCCCATAAATAAACCCCCGACAGAACTCAACACCCTGATAAATGCCAAAGAGATTGCACATAACAAGGGGATTAAATTCATATATATTGGCAATACTAACATCCCGGGAGCCGAAGACACATACTGCCCAAAATGCAAAGAGCTATTGATTGCAAGAAACCGTTATGGAATTATTCAAAACAATCTCAATGTTGCAAATGACAAACATAAGTGCCCAAAATGTGAGGAGGAAATTGGAATTATTCTATAATCCGAACTTCTAAGCTGCAATAGATTATATTGTTATGCAGAACCACTATTCAAGTTCAGGACAAACTCCTACGAAGCATATCACTTGATGTCAGCGATTCTTCAATATTCTTATAAGACACTTAACAATTGCTTGATAAATCAAAAGAATGAGAATAATTACCGTTTTGAGAAGTGAAATGAGGAATCAGTTAACCCCAAAATAATTGAGAAATTAAAAGTTTTGCTTGTTTTTTTGGGATATATTTTTTAGTTTAAAAATGATAAGTTTACGGGTTAGGTAAATAATAATTAATCTATGCTTAACGATTAATTAAATCAATTTAATAATTAGATACAAAATCAAATCTGAAGTTAGGGAATTATATAATTATACGAATTTGAATCATAATAAATACGATAAAAAAAATAAATTTATTGTTATGATAAATAATTATCCTTCACAAATTATTCTTTCACTAATTAGAGGAGCTCTATATGTATCCATTAAAGTTCTCAATTGAATATCCTGAGAAATTGTCGAGAGGAACCTTGTTTCTTAGGCTGTTTTTCGGTTATCTTTATGTTGGAATACCACATTATTTCTGCCTGTTCTTTTTGGCGATTGCTGTGATTTTCATCCAATGTATTGCTTTTTGGATAATTCTATTTACAGGTAAATTCCCCAAAGGAATGTTTGACTTCATTGTCGGTTATTACAGATGGAATATGAGGGTTACAGCATATTTAGGATATATGACGGATAAATACCCTAAATTTACTACAAAACCTTACGAGGGAGACCCGGTCGTTTTGGAGTTGGAATTTCCTGAGTCATTAAGCCGTGGTAAACTACTTCTTAAAGTTTTCTTTGGTGTGATTTATGTGATGATTCCTCATTATGTCTGTTTAATTTTTGTTGGAATTTGGGCATGTATTCTTATGTTCATTGCATGGTGGGTTATTCTGTTCACAGGTAAATATCCTGAAAACTGGTTCCATTTCGTTGAGGGATATTATCGCTGGTATTTAAGAGTTGGATTATATTTCTACTATTGCGACGTATATCCACCGTTCAGTGGAAAACCATAATTAGAATTTGTATTATTGAAAAAAAACTGCATTCTTTAGGATGCAGTTTTTTTTATGAATAGTCATTACATTTAAGTAGTGGTCAGTATTTTACTCACAAACGGATTTATCCCCTTATTAAATTTTAGTAACTAAAGTCATGTGGTTTAGTTCAAAATCTTCCCCCTATCTGAAGATAGGGCTATTCATCCCAATTTAGTTCAACTTTCCTATTTGAATTTCTTCAATAAATCCTCAACGGCGGAGCGATGCACAGTGAATGTCATCATTTTCAGTTTAATATAATCCTCGTGGTAAAAATAATAGCCTTTGTTTGTGTGGCTCTGGGCTCCGCTTCCTGAATCTTTAATCAAAAACCACATTTTGCCATTCTTTTCTTTGTATCCGACAATGTGAACACCGTGGTCATCGGTTGTTGAGCCGTTGCTGAACCTGAACTGCCGGGCAGATTCGTTTATGTAATCAGTAGGAATATCGAATGATGGTACCATGGCAACTTCGGATTTTGAATCATAACCTGCTTCGGAGACATCCCCGCCGATTGCTACAGTATAGCCTTTCTTAACGGCTCCTTTGAGAGCGTTCATATAGTCATCGAGAGGAACATTATAATATACTTTTGAATGCCACCAGTTGTCGGGCACTTCGTATTCGACCTGTTCCCAGTAGGGTTTTTCCATCAAAGACATTATATCTACATAATCATTCGGATTGATTTTTACGACATTATCGAGATATTCTTTGGGTGTTATTTTGGCTCCAATAGCAAGAACTTCTTTTGGAGGTTCTCCAAGGTAATGATTAAGAATTGTCTTTACGGTAGCTATAACGACATCTTCATTCCATGCGTTGTTTGCCTTGACAGACTGAAGATATTTATCTAATTCATCAAACATAAGGTGGTGGTCGTGAAATTTCTGTCCGGGAAGCAACCCTGTGTAATCGTCTTCGGGGACACAACCATATTGTTTCCAAATTCTGAGAACAGCATTTACCTGAGAACCTTCGCCAAAATTGGAATTACCTCTTTCACGGACAAATCTCCTGGCTTTCTCCACATATTCCCAATAAACAGTGAAAATTTCCGAAAGTTTTAATTCTTTATTCTGCAATCTCTGATATTCCGACTCAAGGTAAGATGTACCCGAAAAGCACCAGCAGGTTCCTGTCCATCCCTGGGAGACAGGAGGAGTATGTTTGAAAATAGTAAATTCTTTGGTTGATTTGGGAATGTCAACACCAGTGAAATCCATTTTAAAAACTTTTTTCTCTTCTTTTTTTGGTTTATTGAATTCATCAGATGCCTTTTTAATTGAATCCCAAAATTCATTTTTATGTTCAATAAAAACCCCCTTATCTAACTTTGGCTGCTGCGAATGAACATTAGTATTAATCAACAAGCTGCATATTAAAATACCGATACATAAGGTAAACAGTTTCATATACTTTCCTTTAATTATTTATTCAACTGATAACTATAATAATGCAAATTTGAGAAATATTTATGCTAAATCAATAATGTTACTGAAAAAATAAGAGAAATAACTAATTTCAGTTTCATAATTTTGCCAGATTGTTAAATTTTTCATAAAAATAATGTCGAAAAGAATTGTTTTAATCTTTACAATAGTATTTCTAACATACTTACAAGTTTATTCAGAAGGTTTGTTTTCTGAACCCGAAATAGGATTTTACGGAGCTTATGGATTATCATTTCAGGCGGCTAACTTTCAAAAATTACCGGGTGTATCAAGCTGCTGTCCTAATTATTCCGGCGGCTTCGGTTCAGCTTTTTCTCTCGGTCCCCTTCTGAAATTTAATATATCACCAAATGTTTTTCTTGATACAAGAATATTATATCATATTAGTTCGGGATTGATGAACAAATCCTAATCATTTAATTTAATCATTGATGGTAAATCTCAGTAAGTAATTTTTGAATATAATCT
>JAKAKE010000081.1 GCA_021824625.1 Bacteroidota bacterium
TTACTGTTGTTGAAATGCAGAGTGAAGGCGGTGCCGCAGGTGCTGTTCACGGCTCACTTCAGGCAGGAGCTTTGACAACTACTTTTACTGCATCACAAGGCTTATTATTAAAAATTCCAAATATGTTTAAAATTGCCGGTGAATTGACACCCACAGTGTTTAATATAAGTGCAAGAACACTTGCAACTCATGCCCTCTCGATATTCGGAGACCACAGCGATGTGATGACTGCAAGGTCAACGGGTTTTGCGATGTTAAGTTCCGGGTCTGTTCAGGAAGTAATGGATATGAGTGTTATTGCCCAAGCATCAACTCTTGAAACAAGAATTCCCTTTATAAGCTTTTTTGATGGTTTCCGCACTTCTCATGAAGAATCAAAAATAGAAGTTATTCCCGACGAACAGATGAAACAAATGATTGATGATGATTTGGTTGCACTTCACAGGAAAAGGGCATTATCGCCTGACAATCCTGTATTGAGGGGAACAGCACAAAATCCTGATGTATTCTTCCAGAACAGGGAGACAATTAATACCTTTTATAATGCAGCACCTGATATTATTCAAAAAATCATGGATAAATTTGCCGGTATAGTTGGAAGGCAATATCATTTATTTGATTATGTAGGAGCTCCTGATGCAGAACAAGTAATTATTTTAATGGGTTCAGGTGCTGAAACTGCACAGGAAACGATAGATTACCTTATGGCTAAGGGTGAAAAAGTCGGACTTATTAAAGTTAGAATATACAGGCCATTCGATATAAAAAGATTTCTCGAGGCAATACCTGCTTCTGTAAAAACTATTGGTGTACTCGACAGGACAAAAGAACCCGGAGCAACCGGTGAGCCATTATATATGGATGTTATCAATGCACTGCATGAAGGAATGGCAGAAGGTTATGGCAAATTGAAATCAATGCCGGTCGTTGTTGGCGGTAGATATGGGTTGTCCTCAAAAGAATTTACACCAACTATGGTTAAAGCAGTTTTTGATAACTTGAAATTAAAAAAGCCAAAGAATCATTTTACAATTGGAATAAATGATGATGTAACGCATACCAGCCTTGACTATGACCCTGAATTTGACATAGAACCACCGGATGTAATCCGTGCTTTGTTCTTTGGTTTAGGTTCCGATGGTACAGTAGGAGCAAACAAAAATTCAATCAAAATAATCGGTGAAAATACCGATTTTTATGCTCAGGGTTATTATGTTTACGATTCCAAAAAAGCCGGGACATTAACTGCTTCGCATTTGAGGTTTGGTCCAAAACCTATCCGTTCGGCATATTTGATTAGCAAGGCTAATTTTATTGCTTGTCATCAAACAGTTTTTATTGAAAAATATGATATGCTCAAAAGTATAAGTGATGGTGGTACATTCCTTATAAATGCCCCCTGGAAAAAAGAAGAGGTTTGGGATAAATTACCGAAAAGAGTACAAAAGCAAATTATAGATAAAAAGGTAAAATTATATTCAATTGATGCCCAAAGCGTTGCCGAAGCAAGTGGAATGGGAAGACGTATTAATACAGTTATGCAAGTGTGTTTCTTTGCGATTTCTGGTGTATTACCAAGAGAACAGGCTATTGAAGCCATCAAGGATTCAATCAAAAAGACTTATGGTAAAAAAGGTGATGAGATTGTTAACATGAACCTAAAAGCCGTTGATAACACTTTAGAAAATTTATATGAAATTCCAAATCCCGGAGTTATAACTGCAAAATACGATATTCCTGATAGTGTTTCAGACAAAGCACCCGAATTTATTAAGGATGTTCTTGGAGAAATTATTGCAGGAAGGGGAGACGATATTCCCGTTAGTCAATTCCCGGTTGACGGTACTTTCCCAACAGGTACAACTCAGTGGGAAAAAAGAAATATTGCTTTGGAAATTCCGGTTTGGGATGAACATATTTGTATCCAGTGCGGTAAATGTCCGATGGTTTGTCCACATGCTTCAATAAGAATTAAAGTGTTCGACCCGAAGGAACTTGCAAATGCTCCGGATACATTCAAAGCCGTTGATGCTAAGGATAAAGAATTTGCCGGTATGAAATACTCGGTACAGATAGCACCTGAAGATTGCACAGGTTGTGGAGTATGTGTTGAAGTTTGCCCGGTAAAGAATAAAACAAACACAAGCCTGAAGGCATTGAATTTATCACCTCAGATCCCACTCAGAGATACTGAAACAAAAAATTGGGATTATTTCCTTAGACTTCCGGAGACAGACAGGAATTTATTAAAGGTGAATACAGTAAGGCAGCAGCAAATCCAGCAGCCTTTATTTGAGTTTTCCGGCGCTTGTGCAGGTTGCGGTGAAACTCCGTATGTTAAACTTGTATCCCAACTATTCGGTGACAGGTCAGTTGTAGCTAATGCTACGGGATGTTCATCTATTTATGGCGGTAATCTTCCTACAACTCCATGGGCAAAAAATAATGACGGCAGAGGTCCCGCTTGGTCAAATTCCTTATTTGAAGATAATGCGGAATTTGGTTTGGGCTATAGGGTTGCAATAGATAAACAAAAAGACATTGCTGAGAATTTATTATTAAAGCTGCAGGATAAACTTGGAGCAGACTTTGTTAATGAAATTATTAATGCCAAACAAATCGAAGAACCTGATATCCTGGAACAAAGAAAAAGGGTTGCTCTTCTTAAAGAAAAAGTTAGAAAAATTGATTCTTATGAAGCCCGCAGATTACTTACTGTAGTTGATTATCTGGTGAAAAAGAGTGTATGGATTATCGGTGGTGACGGCTGGGCTTATGACATAGGCTATGGTGGTTTAGACCATGTTATTTCAACAGGTAAAAATGTAAATATACTTGTTCTCGATACAGAAGTATATTCCAATACGGGCGGCCAGACATCTAAGGCTACTCCGGTGAGTGCAGTGGCAAAATTCTCAGCCGGAGGAAAAGCAACAGGCAAGAAGGACCTTGGAATGATGGCTATGTCGTATGGTTCGGTATATGTAGCGGTTGTGGCAATGGGTGCAAAGGATGACCAGACATTGAAAGCATTCATTGAAGCTGAAGCTTACAATGGCCCATCAATAATAATTGCCTACAGCCATTGCATAGCACACGGTATTGATATGGGGAATCCGCTACAACAACAAAAGATGGCAGTTGATTCGGGACAGTGGATTCTTTACAGGTATAATCCCGATTTAGCTAAAGCCGGTAAAAATCCTTTATTGCTTGATTCGAAAGCACCGAAGATACCCGTGGCTCAATATATGGACTCTGAAAACAGGTTCCGTATGCTAAAGAAAAGTAAACCTGAAGTAGCCAAAGAACTTTATCAAATGGCTCAGGATATTGCTAACGACAGGTATAAAATGTATCAATACCTTGCTGACAGAAAATTTGATGAAAATAAATAAAATAATAATGTAGGGGCAGAAAATTTTCTGCCCTGTTAAATGGTTGATATTGATAGAATGATTTAAATTATTGAATTGATAAATTGAAAATAAAAATTATTTAGTAAAGGTATAAAAATGGATATTACAACCAAATATATGGGAATGAACCTGAGTTCTCCTTTGGTAGTGTCGGCTTCACCCTTGTCAGAGAATTTAGATAATCTTAAGAAAATAGAAGATTCAGGAGCAGGTGCAGTCGTTCTGTACTCATTATTCGAAGAGCAAATCGTAAGTGAACAAAAGGATTTATACTACCATTCTTCTTTAGGAGATATATCTCCGGAAGCTTTAACTTTTTTCCCCGAGCCTGATGAATACAGACTTGGTCCGGATGAGTATCTTAATCATATAAGGAAAGCAAAAGAATCAGTTAAAATACCTGTTATTGCGAGCATTAACGGAACAACAACAGGCGGCTGGGTGAATTTCGCCAAGAAAATGCAGGAAGCCGGTGCTAATGCCATCGAACTCAATATTTACTATATACCGACTGAACTCGGATTATCAGGCAACGATGTTGAACAAACATACATTGATATTCTTAAAAGTGTAAAATCGGCAGTAAAAATTCCTGTTGCTGTTAAATTAAGCCCGTATTTTTCAAATATGGCAAACGTGGCTCATCAATTAGATTTAGCGGGTGCAGATGCTTTGGTATTTTTCAACAGGTTTTACCAGCCGGACATTGATTTGGAAAATCTTGAAGTGAAACCGAATATTCTTCTCAGCCATGCAAGTTCAGCGAGATTACCTTTGCGATGGATTGCAATAATGAAAGGTAGGATTAAAGCAGACCTTGCTGCTACGAGCGGAATACACAGTGGTACTGATGCAATAAAGATGTTATTGGCAGGAGCGAATGTTACAATGCTCTGTTCAATATTATTGAAAAACGGAATTGATTATATAAAAGTAATTGAAAAACAAATGCTCGATTGGCTCGAATCAAAAGAATATGAATCTGTGAAACAATTAATAGGTAGCATGAGCCAATTGAAGAATGCTGACCCAAGCTCTTATGAGAGGGCTCAGTATATGAAAGCAATTTCAAAATACAAATTATAAAACAAATGCAACGACTTTATTTTTATTGACATTTTGAATTTTGAATAATGAATAGCCACTATTTTTAAATAGTGGGAATAAAACACCACCGTGTTCGGGATTTATCCCCAATAAAAATAAGTGACTAAAGTCGGAATTGGGTGGATAAACTCCACTATCTGAAGATAGTGGCTATTCACATGAGCAGAACAGATTATTTGGAACATTATTTATACAAATATTGATTTGAATAATGACAATTAAATCTTTCTATGGTAATTTAATTGAATGTAATTAACTGAACATTAACTAATGAAACCACCGGTACAATGGAAAAACAAGTTCAATATTTGGAGGAAGCGGTAATTAGGTTTGCCGGAGACTCCGGCGATGGTATGCAACTGGTGGGAACTCTCTTTTCAAACACATCAGGCAGTATTGGAAATGATGTCAACACATTTCCCGATTATCCCTCTGAGATCAGAGCTCCCGAAGGCACACTTTATGGTGTTAGTGCCTACCAAATTCAATTCGGCCAAAAAAGAGTCAATACTCCCGGCAACAAAATTGACCTGCTTGTGGCAATGAATGCCTCATCTCTTAAAGTTAATTTACCTCATGTTAAAAAAGGAGGATTAATTATTGTCAATTCTGCAGGTTTTGATGAAAAAAACCTGAAACTTGCAAGATATGAGAAAAATCCTCTCGAAGATAATTCACTTAGCGATTATCAAATTGTTCCAATTAATATTTCAAGTTTAGTCAAGGAGGAACTTAAAGAATCACAGATTTCTCCGAAGTATGTTGACAGGACAAAGAATATTTTTGCCCTGGGAATGACATACTGGCTTTATGACAGGCCTCTCAATCACACTGAAAAATGGCTTGAGGGTAAGTTCAGAAAAAAAGCTGATATTTTGGCATCTAATAAACAGGTTTTGAAAGCGGGATGGGAGTTTGCAAATAAATCCGAAGTTTTCAAAACACAATTTAAAATTAAACGTTCGGACATGGAACCCGGGTTTTACAGGAATATCACGGGTAATAATGCTGCTGCTATTGGATTAGTTGTGGCGGCACATAAGGCAAATATGCCTTTGTTTCTCGGTTCATATCCTATTACTCCTGCAACAGAAATCCTGCATTTTATTTCAGGTTACAAAGAATTTAAAGTAAAGCATTTACAAGCTGAAGATGAAATAGCCGGTGTATGCAGTGCCATTGGTGCTTCCTACGGCGGATATTTGGCTGCTACAACGACAAGCGGTCCGGGTTTGTCTTTAAAAGTTGAAGCAATCGGACTTGCAGTAATACTTGAATTACCCTTAGTAATAATTGACGTTCAGAGGGGCGGTCCCAGTACCGGATTACCAACTAAACCTGAACAATCCGATTTATTGATGGCTATGTATGGAAGGCATGGAGAAGCACCATTACCGATAGTAGCGGCAACAAGTGCATCGGATTGCTTCGATATGACAATCGAAGCGGCACGAATTGCAATCAAATATATGACACCGGTAATTCTTCTCACTGACGGATATATTGCCCAGGGTACTAATCCATGGAAGATTCCGAATTTGGATGAATTGCCTGATTTACAGCCAAAATTTGTTACTAATCCCGAAGGTTTTGCTCCTTATAAGAGAGATCCCCAAACACTTGCAAGATTGTGGGCTATACCCGGAACTCAGGGTTTAGAACATAGAATTGGCGGTCTTGAAAAAGAGGATATTACAGGATTAGTCAGCCAGGACCCGGCTAATCATCAAAAAATGGTGAACATAAGGGCAAAGAAAATTGATGGTATTGCTAATGATATTTCTCTGGCAGTTGTCGAAGGTGAACAGCAGGGTGATTTGCTTATACTCGGATGGGGCGGCACTTACGGAGCGATTAAAGATGCTTTTGACAAACTTCGTTCCGATGGTAAGAAAGTATCATATTGCCATTTGAAACATCTCAATCCATTCCCGAAAAATTTGGGGCATGTCCTAAAAAGTTTTTCAAGGGTATTAATACCTGAATTAAATACCGGACAATTAAAAACATTAATTCGTTCAACATTCCTGATTGACCCTATCGGATTGAATAAAGTTCAGGGACTGCCGCTCAAGGCTTATGAAGTCGAAGATAAAGTTAATGAATTATTGAAAGAAAAGGAGTAATATAGATGAGTACAGTAGTAGATGAAATAGCATACAGGCAGCACCTCGGTACTGTCGAATACACTCCTAAGGATTTCAAAGCCGGGATTGATGTCAGGTGGTGTGCCGGCTGCGGAGGATATTCCATACTTGCACAGGTACAGAGAATTATGCCTACTCTTGGAATTCCTAAAGAAAAAATTGCATTTATTTCCGGCATTGGTTGTTCGAGCAGATTCCCGTACTATATGGATGTCTTTGGTGTCCACTCACTGCATGGAAGGGCAATAGCAATTGCCTCGGGATTGAAAATCGCAAGGCCTGATTTGTCATTATGGATTGCTACAGGTGATGGCGACTGTATGAGCATCGGAGGAAATCATTTCATTCATGCATGCAGGCGTAATGTAAATCTGAATATTCTCATGTTTAATAACGAAGTTTACAGTTTGACAAAAGGGCAGTATTCACCGACATCACAGCAGGGACAGGTAACAAAATCTTCCCCACTCGGTGTTTTGGATGACCCGTTTAATCCTGCATCACTTGCACTTGGTTCAGGTGCTTCATTTGTAGCCAGGGGTTATGACGGAGACCCGAAATATTTGCAATATCTTTTTGAAAGAGCCGCTAAACATAACGGTCTTGCTTTTGTTGAAATTTATACAAACTGTGTCATTTATAATGACGGTGCTTTTGATTTATTCACAAGGAAAGACACAAGGAACGAACATTCGGTTATGCTTGAACATGGAAAACCACTTATTTTCGGCGATAATAAGGATAAAGGAATAAAACTCGATGGTTTCACTCCAACTGTAGTAAGTCTTACTGACGGAAAATATTCCATTGACGATTTACTCGTTCATAATGAACAGGATTCTACTCTTGCTTTCATTCTTGCAAATATGACATACAATCCCGTGATGCCAAGGCCTATGGGCGTATTTCAGGCAATCGAAAGAACTACTTATGAACAAAAAGTCGAAGACCAGATTGCATATTATTCAGGCAAACCCGGTGCAGGTAAACTCGAAAACCTGCTCATTGATGAAGATTCATGGGAGATTAAATAAATTTTTTAAAATTGTAATAAATTTGTAGGGGTACAAGATTTTGTACCCCTACATTTTTTTTTTATGATATTCGGTTGAATAGCCACGACTTTTAAGTCGTGGGAGAGAATAAGCAACTCAAATGGAGATTTATCTCCTTATAATAAGCGACTAAAGTCAAATTCTGATTAGATTCACCTCTACTATCTGAAGATAGTTGTTATTCATCTATCTCACAATCACAAAACTCGTTGTATAAATTCCTTTAGTTGTTATTGCACGGACATAATAAACACCTTCGTGGAATTGCTTTGTATCTATCGTTATTGGTTTTTCTTTATCATAATATCCGCAATCAATCGCTTTTATTTCATTCCCAAGCACATCATATATTTTTATTTGTAATTTTGTTTCCTCAATATTTTTTATGCTTATTTTAATAAGGTCTGATGCGGGATTTGGGGAAATATTAATATTGTGATTTGAATATTTTGTTTCATCTTCAACTGCTGAAGGTAGTTCCAAAAACATATTTCCATTTCCAAAGCTTGATGTCCAGATACCATATTCCTTTTCTAAAAAATATACCCTCTCAGGTTGACGAAAAGGATATTGAGTAATAATAAAATGTGACGTTATAGGATTAAAACCAATACCTGATTGCCACATTCCATCCATTTCAGTAGATAGAAAAACTAATATTGAGTGAGAATCATTTAAAAATTTATCTTTATTTTTATTATTTACTTCAAGCCAAAAGAAGTTTTGAAATCCAACAGATGTTACTCTATCAAGGTTACTTATTTTTAACCAAGTATTTCCTCTATCAGAAGTGAAAAACAAACCACCTTTCCCATTAGCATTTCCTCCCCAACCACTGAATACTCCAACATACCAGGTATTTTGGTTTTGATCCACTGGATCAACCACCACATCCTTACACCAGTAATACATATCAGGATGAGAAACATCTATCCATTGCTGGGTTGTAGGACTATATATGAAACAACCTGAGCTCGCTGTGAATTGATTATTTACAATTCTACCTGAATAAGTGCATACAACAGTTCCGTCATTCAATACTTCAATAGTGGCGGGATGCCCTTCTGTTCTCGGTGGATTTGGTAGCTTTGTCCAAACTGAAGCAGGACCGTTATGCAAGTCATCAGTAACATAAATTCCACCTTGTGTAGAATGAATCACACTTGCATACAACCTGTTCGGATTCGACGGGTCAATGGAAATCCAAAACACAGGATGTCCGAAGTAGTGCAAGTCACTCCAGCTTGCTCCCTTGTCTGTCGAGTAAATTATTTTTCCCTGAGTGTCATCATCATCTAAAATATCGTCCTTTAATCTTGTGCTTTGATACATATCGTGGATGTTGGAAGTTCCTGCATATATTATACTGTTATTCTGATTACCTGCAATTCTATAAACAGTGTTAGCTGTCAATCCCGTATAATCGAAAGACCATGAATTACCACCATCAGTACTGCGTATGCCTCTTATATCAGAAAAAGCAGCGAATAAATAAGATTCATCAATCCAGTAAACCTGCCAGCATGATGTATTTTCCAGTCCTATACTTCTGTATGCTTTTCCTTTCGGTGTTTGTTGACCTGCAGGATTTTCTGTGCTTGTGTATGCTTCATGCCATGTGGTTCCTCCATCAGTAGAAGTATGTACAAAACCATAGTCTGTGAATATAAGCCTGTTCGGGTCATTGGGAGCTACTGCAAATCCAAAAACACATTCTGCATAAGTCCAGTCCCTGTCGCCACCATCACCGCACCAACCGGAGTATATGTTTTGATTATTATCAGTATTGAATGTCTCATACCAAGTAACTCCGTCATTCGTTGATTTCATAATCGAAGGAACTCCCTTGACATTACTTCCTGCAATATAGACTATGCTTATATTATTTTCTGCCATTGATATAAACATTGGATAATCCACAGTGAAGTCGAGTCCGTTTGATTTTGAAGTCCATGAATTAGTTCCAATATCGAGTGAATAGATTCCTTTGGCAAATTCCCAATAGTCAGAGCCTTGCATACCTGCCCATAATGTTTCACCTGTAATACAGAAAAGTCTGACTCTCGTACCTTCTCTTGCACCTGCAAATGACCAGATTTTTTCCGTAGGTGGTATTCCCGTAGTAGGTCTTATATTAAAATTATTTCCACCGTTCATCGAGACGAGCAATCCGTCATTTGTTCCGATATAAATTGTGTTATTATCCCAGAACACACCTCCTACAACTATTCCTGCAAGCTCATCAAGTGCAGTGTGAATGTTGGTAAATGAATCGCCTCCGTTACTTGAAAAATAAATATCGAAATACGATGATAAAATAATTCTATTGGGATTGTTGTAATCAACGTAAAAATAAAACGGGTCATCAAATACTCCGATTGGATTTCCCGCTAGCATTGTCCATATTAAACCATTATTTGTGCTTTTGGCAGGGTAGAGTGAATCACCTGAACGCTTCAGAGCATATAGTAAGTCTGTCACATTTGTGAATCTTACAAAAGTATTAGTACCACCCTGGATTTTTCTGTAATCAATCAGGTTGTATGCTTTACCAAAATTTGTAGTTCTGTACATCCCGCTCATGTCACTCGAGATATAGAACTCATCATTGTTTGAAGGATTAATGCTCGGTGCAAAGAAGGCGCCGCCGCCGCCTACGCCTCTCGGCTCCCAGCCATAAATCTGAGCATTCAGATATGAAAATGAAAAGCAAATAAGGAAAGTTATTATTAGTGAACGCATGTTTCACCTTTGTATTTATTTGTGAAAATTTAATTTTCTATTGTCATTCTGAACTCGGTTCAGAATCCATAATAACCGTGTCGGGAGTTACTCCTGACACGGATTAAGTCTATGGACACTGAAATAAACTTGTGCTGAACTTGATTCAGTATTCAACATGACAATTCTTACTTAAGTAATAACACAAAAATTATGTTTTTGTTACAATTCAAACAAAAGTTTTAAATTCAAATAATTTCTTTTCAACTAACAATTCTGCAATCTGCACGGCATTTGTCGCCGCACCTTTCCTTAGATTATCTGACACAACCCATAAGTATGCACCATTCTTAACAGAATTATCCAATCTGATTCTTCCTACATATACATCGTCAGTATCACCTGCTAATTGAGGAGTAGGGTAGTCATCATTTTTTGTATTATCAATCACTGTTATTCCTTTTTGAGATGAGAGACATTCCCTTAATGCAGGTACTGAGAGCGGCTTTTCGGTTTCGATATTTACCGATTCTCCATGCCCTCCGAGAGTGGGGAGACGCACACAAGTTACAGCAAGAGGTAGTTCAGGCATGCTCATTATTTTCCTGATTTCATTAAGCATCTTGGTTTCCTCAATTGAAAAACCAGAATCATCAACAAACTCATGAAAGACTGTGTTGAATGCAACCTTATGCTTCTGATTTGAATTGTTATCCTTATCATTTATTTCACTCATCAATTTATCAACACCTTTTTGCCCGGCTCCGCTTATTGACTGGTATGTCGAGACAACTACTCTCTTCAATACGAAATGTTCCTGTATAGGTTTCAGTGCAACCACAAGCTGAATAGTCGAGCAATTTGGATTTGCTATTATACCCTTATGATTCTGTACAGCATCGGGATTTACTTCAGGAACTACGAGAGGTACTTGTACATTCATTCTCCAATAGCTTCCATTGTCAATAACAATACATCCGCTTTTAGCTGCCAGAGGAGCTTCATCCATGCTTGCCTTCTTTCCTGCGGAAAACAAGGCTATATCTATATTTTTAAATGAGTCTTCATTTATAGTTTTAATTTCAATTTCTTTTCCATTGTAATTTAATTTATTTCCTGCTGAACGCTCTGTTGCGAAAAGGAATAATTCATTCACAGGAAATTTTCTTTCTTCGAGAACTCTTACCATAGTCCTGCCGACCAAACCACCTGCTCCGACTACAGTTATATTATATTTACCGTCAATCATAATCAACTTTCAAATTGTTCAAATACAGATTTAACAAATTCAGGCTGAACGAAAGATTCAATCTTCAATGCCTGTCCTGTTGTAGTGTCAACAATGACATTTGCACCCGCAATTCTCGCGTCTCCATCACCCATTTCATATTTATAAGGTATCTGGTGTATAAGACGTTTCAATGCAATTTCTTTTTTTAAACCGACAACCGAGTTATATGGTCCCGTCATTCCGACATCAGTAATATATGCGGTACCATTAGGCAGAATGCAGGCATCAGCAGTTTGCACATGTGTGTGTGTACCCATTATTGCACTTACTCTTCCGTCAAGATGCCAGCCCATTGCAATCTTTTCGGCAGTTGCATCTGCATGAAAATCAACGATAATATTTTTTGTTTTTTCATGGATTGCTTTCAATGCGAAATCAGCGGCTCTGAAAGGGCAGTCTATTGTCTGCATATATGTTCTGCCTTGAAGCTGTAAAACACAGATTTGTTGTCCGTCTTCAAACGTATGAAAAGTATATCCTAAACCAACATTTCCCGGAGGATAATTCAGAGGCCTGATGACTTTTGGATTTGAAGCAAGTATAGGCTTAGATTTCCAGTTATCCCATATATGATTACCTGTTGTGATAATATGTGCACCAATTTCAAAAAGCTCGGCAACTTCTTTATCGGTTAATCCTTTTCCTTTATCAGCATTCTCTCCGTTAATAACAACAAATTCGGCTTTATACTTTTGGATTAATTCAGGGAGCAATTCTTTAACACAATTCATCCCGGGTTCACCGACTATATCACCTATAAAAAGGACACTTAGTTTATTGTTCAATTTTATTTCCTAAAATGTTAAAAAAGTTTTTCAATTTAACACAAAAATCAATCTTATTAAAACATGACTTTTTTGGTCATTTTGAGCGAAGCGAAGAATCTAAAGTGTTTTGTATAACTATCCTATTGAGATTCTTCACTGCGTTCAGAATGACATTCAGCTCGAATTTGTATAACATATTCAATTTACTTTGATAAATTTGTGAAAAGAAGGTATTTTTGAATGATTAGAAAATCATCTAAATTTATTCAATCGAATAATTCATAATGAAGATTTATACAAAAACCGGAGATGACGGAACTACAGGCTTGTTCAGTGGTGAAAGAGTATTAAAATCATCTCGGCGTGTGGAGGCTTACGGCACTGTTGATGAACTTAACTCTGTGCTGGGTATAATCTCAACATTGGAACTCCACGAAATAATTAGAGAACCTGTTCAAAAAATTCAATACATACTTTTCAATCTTGGTTCTGACCTGGCAACACCGTTTCATTCCAAAATGAGTAATAAAATTGAAAGAATAAAAGATGAAGATATTGAATATCTTGAAAATATAATTGATGAATATGAAAGTGAATTAATACCTCTCAAGAATTTTATTCTTCCCGGAGGCTCAACAACTTCGGCTTATTTACATAATGCAAGAACTATATGTAGGAGGGCAGAAAGATTAGTAGTAAGACTTTCTAGGGAAGAAAAAGTAAATGAAATTCTAATAAAATTTTTAAATCGTTTATCGGATTTATTGTTTGTGATGGCAAGAATGGCGAATCATCTCGAGGGAAAAGATGATGTCAAATGGGAAAAATAATATTTTAAATTTAATGGAGATGAATTAATGAAAAGGCCTTCCTGGGACCAGCTATATATTACAATGTGCTATTTAATAGGAATGAGAAGCAAGGACGAGCATACTCATGTCGGCTCCATTGTTGTGGATGGGGATAATGTCTTAGTCTCGACAGGATATAATTCCCTTTCACGTGGAATTGAAAATGATATTCAGGGAAAGAGGCTTTCACGTGAAGCGGGCGAGAAGTATTATTGGATTGAGCATGCAGAGAGAAATGCCATATACAATGCCGCAAGAAGGGGAACTCAACTTAAAGGATGCAAGATTTATGTCCCCTGGCTTCCCTGTACCGATTGTGCGAGGGCAATAATACAAACGGGTATTACAGAAGTAGTAGTACATAAAAACGGACAGGAATTTTATAATAATCATACGAACGGCCAGTGGGAAGATTCTCATAAAAGAACACTTGATATGTTGAAGGAAGCCGGTGTTGATGTTTACTTTGTCAGTTGTAAGATTGTTATTCCAGAAATTTATATGAATGGTATAAGGCATGAAACCGATGTGATTTCACTCAATGCACCTGAAGAGAGTGAATTGAGACAGGTATAAAAAATATGTACCTGACTAAATATAAGTTAGAACTTTAATAAGTATTTGAGCCAACAGATTTCCAGGTGCCGTTTATTCTTACTAATGTTATACCGACATAACCATTACCTCCAGGTACCAAATTTCCGGTTGCTCCACTTACAGATACAGATTCAGCACCAGTTGCACGATAAAATACAACATACAATATCTGCCCATTTGCTCCATTGCTGACGGTAATAACATCATTCGTACTGTTGTTGTCTGATGTTACATAGTAAACAGAATTTCTATCACCGTCTATTGTAACAGCATCTGTTACAACTGTTCCTGTACCGTAACCTAATTTAACACCTCCGCCGTTATCTGTTACACTAACAGCTATTCCTGTTCCTGAATTATTTAAAGATAAAACATTTCCAGGAGAAGCAACTGAACTTGAAACTGTAACACTTGTGAATGAGCCTGCTGCCGGTGTTGTACCTCCAATTGTAGTTCCGTCAATATTACCTGCATTGATATCTACTCCGGGAGAATTAAATGTCTGTAAACCGGTCCATGTTCCTGCAGCAGTATAATCAATTGCTACGGATTGGCTGGCTGAACCATCGAATGACAATGATGATATACCGGCACCATTTGATAAAGAATTATTCACTTTGACTGCTGTTCCTGCATTACCCGCAATGTTGATTGTGTATGAACCTGATGTCAACACACTTGAATAATCACCTGCCGTCATGTTTGATGCAGAGATTGTTCCCCAACTCGGTACAGTTCCGTTTGATTTAAGTATAGTATTATTTGCACCTATATTTAAAAATGAAGTAGTTCCGGGTGCAGACTGATATGGTAAATCACCTGCAAGATTACCTGCAAGACTTGTTGCTGTAGCGGCATTGCCGCTTATATTTATGCCGTAAGTTCCGGCTGTAATTGCATTCGCAGTAATAACACCTGTTCCTGTCGGTCCTAATGTTGAACCATTGCCAATTAATAATGCCTGTCCCAAATTAGTAGCACTCGTAACATCATCAAAACCAATCGTTGAGCCTGTCATAGCTCCCGTTATTTTTGAGCCTGACAATGATGTGAGCCAGCTTGGATCTGCATACGAGCCTGTTGTATAAACACCATTAGTTACCGTTCCTGCATTTCCCGCAATGTTGATAGTGTAAGAACCCGATGTCATTACACTTGAATAATCACCTGCACTCATGTTTGATGCGGAGATTGTACCCCATGAAGGCACAGTTCCGTTTGATTTAAGTATAGTATTATTAGCACCAATATTTAAGAATGAAGTAGTTCCGGCTGCCGACTGATAAGGTAAATCACCTGCAAGATTACCTGCAAGACTTGTTGCCGTAGCGGCATTTCCTGTGATGCTTATACCGTAAGTTCCGGCTGTAATTGCATTCGCTGTTATTACACCTGTACCTGTCGGTCCAAGTGTAGAGCCGTTGCCGACAAGCAGGGACTGACCTAAATTAGTTGCACTCGTAACATCATCAAAGCCGATTGTAGTTCCTGTCATAGCTCCCGTTATTTTTGAACCTGAGAGTGATGTGAGCCAGCTTGGATCTGCATACGAGCCTGTTGTATAAACACCATTCGTTACAGTTCCTGCATTACCCGATATATCAATAGTATAAGAGCCTGATGTTATGACAGAAGTGTAATCACCTGCCGTCATGTTTGATGCGGAGATTGTTCCCCAACTCGGTATAGTTCCGTTTGATTTAAGTATAGTATTGTTTGCTCCTATATTTAAGAATGAAGTAGTTCCGGGTGCCGACTGATAAGGTAAATCACCTGCAAGATTACCTGCAAGACTTGTAGCTGTAGCGGCATTGCCGCTTATATTTATGCCGTAAGTTCCGGCTGAGATTGCATTCGCTGTTATTACACCTGTTCCTGTCGGTCCAAATGTAGAGCCGTTGCCGACAAGCAGGGACTGACCTAAATTAGTTGCACTCGTAACATCATCAAAGCCGATTGTAGTTCCTGTCATAGCTCCCGTTATTTTTGAACCTGAGAGTGATGTGAGCCAGCTTGGATCTGCATACGAGCCTGTCGTATAAACACCGTTAGTTACCGTTCCTGCATTACCCGCAATGTTGATTGTGTATGAGCCTGATGTCATTACACTTGTGTAATCACCTGCCGTCATGTTCGATGCGGAGATTGTACCCCATGAAGGTACAGTTCCGTTTGATTTAAGTATGGTATTGTTTGCTCCTATATTTAGGAAAGCAGTCGTTCCCGGTGCAGACTGATAAGGCAAATCACCTGCTAAGTTTCCTGCAAGACTTGTTGCCGTAGCGGCATTGCCGCTTATATTTATTCCGTAAGTTCCGGCTGTAATTGCATTAGCAGTAATAACACCTGTTCCTGTCGGTCCAAATGTAGAGCCGTTGCCGACAAGCAAAGCCTGTCCAAGATTAGTTGCACTCGTAACATCATCAAAACCAATCGTTGTGCCTGTCATAGCTCCCGTTATTTTTGAGCCTGAGAGTGAAGTGAGCCACGCCGGGTCAGAGTAGGAGCCTGTTGTATAAACTCCGTTTGTTACTGTTCCTGCATTTCCCGCAATGTTGATAGTGTATGAACCCGATGTCATTACACTTGAATAATCACCTGCAGACATGTTTGATGCAGAGAGTGTACCCCATGAAGGCACAGTTCCGTTTGATTTAAGTATAGTATTATTTGCACCTATATTTAAAAATGAAGTTGTACCCGGTGCAGACTGATATGGCAAATCACCTGCAAGATTACCTGCAAGACTTGTTGCCGTAGCGGCATTGCCGCTTATATTTATGCCGTAAGTTCCGGCTGTAATTGCATTCGCAGTAATAACACCTGTTCCTGTCGGTCCAAATGTAGAGCCGTTGCCTACGAGTAGTGATTGACCTAAGTTTGTCGCACTTGTAACATCGTCAAAGCCGATTGTAGTGCCTGTCATAGCTCCCGTTATTTTTGAGCCTGACAATGATGTGAGCCACGCAGGGTCAGAGTATGAGCCTGTCGTATAAACACCGTTT
>JAKAKE010000077.1 GCA_021824625.1 Bacteroidota bacterium
GAATACACAACTCTTCGCTGTAACTCTGTAAGGTCAATATATGGCTCCACTTCAACAGCCACAAAGTCATCGGGTGGAATATCAATATCATTAACGGGTGCAGAGGTATTTCCTAAAAAGGGAGTTTCATTATTTGTTGGTATTTCATTTGTACCTTCTCTTGATAAAACCAAACCGAGATTTTCGACTGTAGCAAAATTTCCCGGGTCCTTTGTTAGCTCTGTAACAGGGATTGGGACAGGATTACCGGCTATTTCCCTGAATCCGAAATTTGAAGGAACTTGTGTGTAATTTGTAACGGGAATATCTTGTGTTTGTCTGGTATTCACCAATTCAATGATTTCAGGGCCACGTATTATTTTGGGAACTTCAATAATCTTATCCTTTGTAATGCTTAATATCAATGCAAGAATTATGGAAACGGCAGTGATAAATGCCAAAGCATACCCAAATGCTTTGAATGTTAATTTCTTCGACAGTTCTATCAATTCATAAGCACCGTAAGGGAAGGGATGCGGCAGTGCGATTGCTTTTGCTCTTTTCATATCATGTCCTCCTCTATTTACATCACTCTGTTTACTCCGAAACAAGTCTTATTCTCATCTTGTTTCTATATTGAAGACACAAAGGGGGAGAGAAAAGTTACAATTTGGAGGTGCTATCAGTAAAAATTAATTAAACATTACAATTGTAGAGAGTAGAACATGAAAAAAATATTTTTAACAATTATCATGTCAATATGTTCCCCTATTTTATCCATATTCCTAAGTCAACTGTAATTCCAGTTTTACGTCTTAGGTTAGCTGATGCAACAGCAATGCCAACACTAGTCAATGTCATTTTTTCTAAAGATGAATTATCCCAAATGTCAAAAAGTACATTCATAAATTCTCCTTGCTGTTTTATTATTTCTTTTGCTTCTTCTTTTTTCATTTGATAATTATTCATTAATGGTTTTAGCTTATTTATTTCGGTATCTTCAATACCAATAGCTTTTGCTTTTTTTTCTAATGCATCTTCATCAATTGCTGCAATTTGGAATTTGGTAGTGTCATGTAAACAAGGAATAATTAAGGTTGGATATTTCTCGAAAGATATACTTGTTGTTTCAAATTGTTCCTTTGTAAAACCTTTGCAAAATATACATTTGTAATCATTTAATAATATTTGTTCAATATTTAAGGAACCAAAACTAGTGGAACCACAACCTGAATACTCAAGATGCTGATATAATGAATCTTCTTTTGATAAGAGTGAAGTAAAAGGTGAAATATAATCTTCTAGATATTTTTTTAACAAAGGTATACTACTTACTTCTAAATTTCTTGAATATTTAATAATAAAAATGATTGTAAGTGTATCAAGTTGACTTAATGTTAATTTTGGGACAATTGCTAAACTTTCATCCAAAACAATTTGCTTTAAATTCCGTTCAGGTTGTGCTGCTCTATCTACAAGGATGTCAACTAACATATCAGATAAATCTTTGTCACCAGTTTTTGCATATTCTTTTTGGGCAGTAAATATAGCAGATTGCATTCCTGGGTCTTCCACTGAATTTAGTGAATTCGGATTTCTTTCCTTTATTTTATTTAAAAAATCATCTATTAGTTCTTCTGCTCTATGTTTTGCAATGCCAGCAGCGTTTGTGGAAAGTTCTAAAAAGTTCGATTTAAAAACATCAATAGCAATATTTTTTGCGTCCTGATAAGTAATACCTTGATTTATTACAATTGATTGTCCTTGCAGGTTGGTGGAGTATTCACCACCTTCTTGTGTTATGATTTCATCTTTTATCATTTCATGTTTTTTATATTAATATCACCTTTTGATTGGTAATTTGTTGATTCTTTTCCACCTTTTTGTTTCATAATTGTTTTACCACCATTGGTGGATCTTCCAATATACAGTTGTGTAATCAATGATATAATCAGACCGATTGAAACTACTAGTGGTTCCCATCCAGGATTTGTTAATAGCCAAATTAGTGAACCTAAAAGTCCAGCTATATTGAGAATAATTAATGCTAATCGTGTCGTCATAGTTTATAATTGACTCTTATTTTTACAAATCAATATTTAAAATAACAAATATTATTAATTAAAAAAAATCAACATTGAATTGGTGCAAATTATATACCTAACTTCACAGGATACCTCACCAAAAACATAAATCCGTTCTTGGCATAAAGCGGTTTCAGGTTTTCATTTGCAAGGTATTGTCTGCTGTCTTTTGCACGGCAGATGAAATAAGCGGGCTTATCAATGTTTCCGTTTATGAGCCAGTCTTCGAATTTTTCCTTTGGTATTTTTTTGTAATATGCAGATAGATGTATCGGTTTTTCTGTATAGAAATAATGCCCGTATCTGTAATTTGGTACATTGAGAATGTGAACATAACAATCCTTACCTTTTAATTGCTGATAAAACTCAATGGCTGTTCCTTGAGTGTAAGCATCTATCTTGGGAGCAAGCAGTGGAAGAAAAGTGAACATTACCAATGCAGTCGAAGCAAAAAGATAAATAAATCCTTTCAGCAGTTTTCTCTTTTTGAATAGAATCAATGTAAAAATGATTGCAACCAGATAAAATACCCCGATAATAAATTCCAATCCTCCCCATTGCACAGGAGTTTTGAGAATATCTCTCGTGAACTCATCTGTGATTTTCGGAAGGAACGATTTTATGTTCATCAGCAGTAGTGGGAATGCAATTAAAAGCAAAGCCCACAGGATTCCAATAATTCCGACTAACCAGGATATATACTTTTTCCATGGTATTTCCCTGTAAGCAAGTGAATACATAGAATATCCTGCAAGAAATGTGAGAGGAAAATACGCAAGAGATGAATAATGTATGATTTTTGTTTCTACTATTGTGAATACAGCAAGTACAATGCAAAGTAAAACAATTGATGTTTGTTTGAACAGCTTCTGATACGGATTATCATCAGACTGATTCCTGAAACTTCGAAGTGCAAGTATAGATGCAGGAAAACAACCATACAAAAGCACAACGAAATGATAATAAAAAGGTCCCCCGTGACTTGCATCCTCTGTGGTCAGCAATCTGAACTGATAGGAAATAAATTGCTGAAAGATATTTCCATCTGTTTTCATTGATATAATCAAATACCAGATTACTGATGGAATAAATGCTATGATTGAAAACAAAATAAAATGTCCAAGAGGAAAACGGACTTTCCTTCTGTTGAAAAACCAGAGCAGAAGCCAC
>JAKAKE010000108.1 GCA_021824625.1 Bacteroidota bacterium
TCCGGGGCATCCGAAAGGCAGGTCATAAGCCACTGTGTAAGGATTATTGATACCAAGCCTGGCTTTAACACGGGCGGCAAGACTCGGCACAAAGTCAGACCTTCGGTTATCAGACTTTACATCACCAAAATTGTGTGCTACTATTATATAGTCAATTGTCTCTTTATCTATTCCTGATGATTTGAAAGCCTGCTCTGCGGCATAAAATGCAATGTCGGATGTAACGAGATGAGCATCTGCCCATCTGCGTTCTTTTATTCCCGTTATTTCTTCAAATTTTTGAATGGTATCGGGAGTGTTAGCAATTTGTTTTCCGGTAGCATCATAAAAATCATTTTTAAGAAAGTCCTCGTTTTTAACGACCCTCGTTGGTATATAACTGCCTGTTGCGGCGATAATTGTCCATAACTCAAAATTCATAAATTATCCCTGAAGGTTTCCCTAATTCTTTGGTTAAATAATGGTATTTTTGATTATGTATTGTATATATGAGTTATAATAATCAAAATCAATTTTAAATAATAATAACTTACAAAAATAAGAAGATTTTGTGTAGGTTTTGAGAAAATATTTGTCTTAGTCCATAAGTTGAAACATAGAGTTATTCTTATTAACCATGCACTTCAGTCTGAGGGATGCTGAATTCTCCGGGCAGCACAAACACTCAACATTAATAACTCATGTTACGCAGTAATTATTATTTCTATTTTCAACAATAATAAATTTTCAATCAATGTATCAATTTTCAATGTTAAAATAGAAGGGTATATTCTATTTTTTCGCAGTAAACCGCATTGAATTAAACCCACAATCGAAGAATTAAAAATTCAATGAAAATTATAAAATTGAAAATTGAAAATATTATTCTTTTACAAATACCCTCATGTTCCGCAGCATGAGTTAATAATTAAAGAAAAGCTACCTTACCACTATTATCCTCGTGTTTATTCTCTTCGATTTGCTTTTCATAGAAAGCAGGTATTGCCCGCTCGCGAGACCGCTCAAATCAAGCTTTTCAGAGTGATAACCTGATGAAATATCCGTCAATTGTTTTTCCATAACAATTTCACCCAGCATATTGTAAAGTATAAAACTGAGTTTTGAAGAATTTTTAATATTGAAATTTATTGAAGTTTCAGTATTCGATGGATTAGGACTGACGGAGTACATTTCAAAATCATCTGAATAATCTTCTTCGACACCATTATACTCAATAAATGTTTTTGTACAAAGAATCTTTTCTCCAAAGTTAAAATTATTGAGTGTCTGTGTGGTTTGAAGCCTCTTGTTAAAATGATAAGAATAAATCTGGTATTGCAGTGAATCATTGAGTACTAACAATATGTCACTATTATCCTCAAATTTGAGCAGTACAGGAACAGGCATATTGAATATCGGAAAATTACCGCTTAAATCCTGCATCTGCCTTACCTGTATTTTCAATTCCGAACTGCTTTGTTGATTCACAATGTTATAAGCAAAACCATATTTAGGATATCCGCCTTTCATCACCCACTGATTTCTGAATACCTGTAAATTGATTCCGCTTGTTTCCTGCATATAATTAAAGAACTGCTCTGTTGTTGCAGAGCCATAGCTGTATGGAGACGCATTAAGATATTTTTTCATGCTCCCGAAAAAGAGTGAATCTCCCAAGTAGTATCTCAGCATATGATAGACCCATGCACCCTTGTAATAAACATAAATGTCGAATGGAGGATTAAATCCATAAATCGGCTGCGTTGTTTCCATTGCTTCTAATTGGTATAAAATCATGTGAGAGATATAGGCATTTTCACCTCTCTTATATTCTTTCCACATTGATTCCATATAAGAGGCGCCGCCCTCATTCAGCCATGTGTCATACCAAGTTGCACAGGTTACCTGGTTGCCAAGCCAGTGGTGGGCTAACTCATGAAAAACAAGCCCATCCTCCGAACCACCTGTCCCGTCAATATAACCCGACCCCATAGCAGATATTGTCTGGTGCTCCATTCCGGGATAAGTTGACATTGCATTTCCGTACTTTTCTTTTATAAAGGGATATTCTCCGAATTTCAGTGCCATAGCTCTAATCATTTCCGGTACCTTAGAAAAATCTTTTTCTGCCTCTTTTACTTTTTCTGGAAAAACATAATTTTGTATAGGCATTGTCTTTGTGCCGTCCAACGAAGTGTAGGATTGGCTATGCAGTGTATAATCGGTAACTGTGATTGCAATAAGATATGTTGTTATCGGATAACTCACTTTCCACCAATGAACGGTTTTATTACCTGTAATATTTGTTTTACTTTGAAGTAACCCATTTGATGCTGCAAGCTGTGTTTTCCAGGTTGTAATGTAAATATCTGCTTTTGCCTTATCGTTCGGCACATCCTTGCAGGGCAGCCAGTAATGGGCAAACTCAGGCTCAGACATTGTTTCTATAATACATGTTCCATTATGGCTGTGAAAAGCTAAACCACCATAAGGCCAGTTTGCAAAATCACTGAAAGGCTTTCCATGATAAAATACATTTAATTTTAATGTATCAAGTTCAGTGAGTGCTTCAGGAATTCTGCATCTTACACGGCTGCCTAACCTCTCAACTTCATTAATTAAGCTCATCCTGTAATTCGAATAAATTTTTCCTGTGAAAATAATAGAATCAATCTGTAAAAATCCACTACTGGTTTTATCGAGGTCAAAAGTAAATTCAGTGAAATTTTTATTTGCAGGTACAGCAGTGAAGATAACATTAGCTGTGATTCTTTTATTATTTGTGTCTGTTACATCAATATGAATTTCATAATGAAGAACATCATAATTATATATGTCATCCAAATATTGAATGGAATTCTCATCATAATAATTCTGAAATGATTTATAGCTATAAATTAAATTGGAACTTTTGTAAAATTTGTTGCGAGGAAAATTTTTGGTGGGAAAACATAATAATAAAATCAAAAATATCAATAATAACTTTCTCATTTTAATTATTAACTTAAAATTAATAAATAATTAATAATAATTAATCAATTTCCTCTTAAATCTACCCTCATAAATCGCTTATAATCAATTTTTAATAGCTCCGAGTACATTTACATCATCTTTTTCAATTTACTTGAATTTATGCTATAAGTCGCCATGAACGAATTTTCACTTATTGAACTTTTTGATTGAAATTAAGTTTTCAACATTACAATTTTGTTGAAATTTTGGCATTTAATTTTATAGCAGTCTGATTTTTTCGATTAATCCCGAAGTTGATTTTCCTTCTGTAAGTGGAATTGTAATTACATTCCCCCCATTTCCCAAAACAATATCAGAACCTACAATTGTTTCAATTGTATAATCTCCCCCTTTAACCAAAATGTCAGGCTGGATTTCTTTGATTAAATTGTAGGGAGTGTCCTCATCGAAAAATACTACATAATCAACAAACTTGAGAGAATCCAAAACCACTGCCCTGTCATTTTCATTATTCACCGGCCTGCCGGCTTCTTTTATTCTCCTGACGGAATTATCGGTATTCAAACCTACAATAAGTACATCTCCAAGGTCCCTTGCTTTCCTCAAATAATCAACATGACCTACATGAATAATATCAAAACAACCGTTAGTGAATACTATCTTTTTGCTATCCGATTTGAGTACCAGGCAAATACTTTTTAATTCGTTAATTTTTATTATCATAATTTATATTTTGAAAAATATTCTTTAATTCAAAATAAACTTTTCTGATTTCTTTTATTGTATCTCTGAGAATATTCCAATTCAAATTTAGTGAATATCCATGCATAAAATAGTGTCTTAATCTTTCTATAATTATTAATTTCATTAATTAGTTTTGGTGATAATTTAATAGGGAGTTTAATTATTGAATTTTCGGAAAAACTATTAATAAGTTCTATATGCCAGTTTTCACCCTTAGGTAATTGAATTTGACTGTGTTTATATACTCTTTTAAAAAGATTTTCAATTCCATTATAAATTTGTGTAGCAAATGCTCCAAGTGCTGTTTTTTGTACATTAGTCGGTTCATTGTTACCAATTTCAGAAACTAATTGTTCAATTTCATTAACAACTAAATCCATTAATTCAAATTCAATTTGAATATCTTTTACTATTTTATCAGACACCATAAATTAGCCGTCCGGATTTCAAAACCTCTTCAATGAAACTATTATGTGGATTTAATGGGATTAAGTCCACCCTTTTCTTTAGTACTTCTTCCAATTTAGCTCCAAAACTGAAAAACCTTTTGTCATATAAACCATCACAAGCTAAGTCTATATCATTAGCTGAATTGAAGGATTCAATAGCACTTCCAAAGAGAACAAGTTTAGTAACACCATATTCCTTAGCTATCTCAATTATTTTTTCTATAATTTCTGTTTCTTCTTTCACTTTATTTTTTATTTATTATTTATAACAATTGATTTAATCAGATTCGGAATCGTAATCGAAACAATACCCGGTTCTTCACATACCACTCCGGAAGCATAATTGGCAAGTGATGCGGCTTCGGGAATTTTTGCTCCACCGGCAACAGCTGATGCAAGTGTTGCTATTGCAGTGTCCCCTGCTCCTGAAACATCAGCAACCCGCCTTGCCCTGGTTGGTACTGAATAGATTTCTCCATTTGGCTCGAAGAGCATCATTCCGTCTTTTCCTAATGTAAGTAATACATTCTCACATTCAATCCTTTCGAGCATCATCTTCCCTGCTTTTTCAATATCTTTATCATTTCTGAGTGTGAAGCCAAGTGCCTGCTGTGCTTCTTTCCTATTCGGCTTGAATACGGTTACACCCTTATAAGCAAAAAAATTGTCGAACTTCGGGTCAACAAAAACAGGGATTTTGTTTTTCTTAGCAAATTCTATTATTTGAGTAACAAGTTTCTCCGAGATTGTTCCTTTGTTATAGTCCTCAAAGATTATACCTGCAAGTTCACTTCTTGATTTGAGTGTATCCAATATAAATTTCTCACCATCAGGCGGAAGCTGTTCCCTTGTTTCCCGGTCGAGTCTGGCTATATGTTGACTGTTTCCGATAATCCTTGTTTTAACAGTTGTCGGTCTGTTTGCATCCTCGTACAAACCCAAGGTGCTGATTCCACTATTATTCGCAATCTCTACAAAGTTCTTTCCGGAATTATCATTACCTATCACACCGCAGAGAATTGCAACGACACCAAGAGATTTCAGATTATTTGCAACATTAGCCGCACCGCCAAGATGATAAGTCTCATTTTCGATATCAACCACCGGGACAGGTGCTTCAGGAGAAATTCTCGATACATTTCCCCAGAAAAACCTGTCGAGCATTACATCTCCGATTACTGCAATCTGCTTACCGTTGCATTTTTCAATTATCTCCCTTGCCCTTTTTTCAGATAAACTGTGCATAATTCCAAATATTAAGTTCTATTACTTTTTTCCCCCTTTGCAAAAGTGGGATTAAGGGGGATTTTTTTTCCCACACACAAAATTAACCAATTACATATAAATCACAATAGCAATTACTATGCTATTCTTTCAAATTCATTAGTAATTCGTAATTACTTCCCTGCCCCGCCCAAAAACTCAAGAAAAGGTGCTATAAACTTTCCTTTTCTTTCAAGAAGAACTGCCAGGCCGGGACCAAAAGCATCCTTAAACTCAAGATTGATACCAACAGTATAGCCCTTCATCTTCAGCCATTCTGCTGCAGGATGGCCGGGTTCATAACCTCTTGGCATATTCTTCAATGTTTCTTCGGCAAATATTATTGGAAACTCATCTTTGAATTTCTTTTGATTAATTATTTTGAAAAGTTCTTTCCAATCACCTGCAATAAGTTCCCTCAATTCTTTCAGTTTTTCACCTGAAGGCATATGCAATCCACCGGCTATAAATGTCTCTTTTGCATCTATATGAAAATAAAGACCTGGGACTTCCACTGCTTTGGAAGTTACAAAAGTGAAATTAAAAGGAAAAAGAATACCAAAATTTGTTTTATATGGGTCCTTATTGGCACTGAACCTTATATCCCTGTTAATCCTGAAGAGGGATTTCTTCGGGTCAGCATAATATGGCAGCCCTGCTTTGGCAAATCGTTTACCCATTTCATATACAAGTTCCTTGGCTGGTTCCCTGACTACTTCTTCATATCTTGCCTTATTTGCAAGAAACCAATCCCTATTATTATTCTTTTCCAATTCCTGGAAGAATCTCCTAACCTCGGGTGTAAAACCTTTAAATCCTGAATTGCCCATACAAGCTCCTTATAAAAATGAAAATTCAATCCTTTCTTTCTACTAATTATTTATGGATTCTGAACCGGGTTCAGAATGACATCTACTTTCAATTTCGATTATCAATTTTCACTTAAATTATATAACCACCCTTCTTAGTTGATTATATAATCCATATAGGATAATGACGGTAGCGGGATTTCGTTTTCTAACGATATTTAATCCCTACGGGATAAATTTTCTTATAACACCATTTCCTTAATCCCATATTGCATTATCAATTGTCGTTTATCAATTTATCATTCGTAATTCGTAATTCGTAATTGTTCTTAACCGCCTTTCATAACAAAAGTAAACCTGCTATCCCTCATGCTTTGCTTCAAAGTCATTAAGCCGCTTTCGAGAGATGTGAATTTAACGCCAAGGTCAGTCTCAGCTTTCAGTGTTACTAATCCTCCTTTGTTGGGTCTTTTTGCGTTTTGTTCTAATTTTGCAGGTTCAATTGGTTTAATCAAAGATTCATCCAATGAGAAAATACTTGATGTTTTCAATGCAATATCGTATCTGCTTAGCCAATCCGGACCACCTGCATGATAAATACCGTATCTTTTCTTACTAATAACCTTATTTACTACAACTGCAATGTCCTCAGAATATGTTGGATTACAATACTGGCCATTAACTATATCGAAACTGTAACCTTGCTCAAGCTTATACAATACCCATCTAATAAAATCAGTTTTACCCCTTGCTTCACTCCCGTAAATACAATTTGTTCTAATAACGGTACTGGTATTTAGGTTAAACAAGCAGGCATTTTCCATCCCATGCTTTGTCCTACCATAAAAATTTATGGGATTTTGCCTGTCTTCTTCCGTATAAGGGCCCTTCAAACCATCAAAAACATAATCTGATGAGAAGGAAATAAGGTGTGAATCAATAACCCTTGATATACTTGCAAGGTTTTCAGCAAGAGTAACATTCAAATCCCAGGCAGTATTACGTTCGGTTTCAGATTTATCTACATCTGTATATCCTGCGGCATTAATGATAACTTCAGGTTTTTCTTTTAAGCATACATTTTTAATTTCCCTAAAATCGAGTGAATTTATTTTATGATAATCATAACCTTCATACCTTGGAAGTTTTTCGGGAAAGTTAGAAAGCAAAATCAGCCTATGATTTGTTTCGAGACGGAAAAATCTTATTAATGAGTTTGCTACCCTACCCGAAGCACCCAAAATTATAATATTAATATCGTTCATCGCTTATATGTAAAATATTCATTAAAATGATTTTAGAAATGTTTCACGTGAAACATTGAAGATTATTTTGAATTAACAATTCACAATTAATATTTAACAGTTAAATTCTATAAAAATATTTTTTTATCATAAAATTTATCTTGAAGAAATAGAATAAGGAAATATTATCATTTTTTCGATTAATATGTTTCACGTGAAACAAATATTAAGAAAATATTCTTTATCTTATTGATTTATATGGATTTATCACAATTATAAATAAATTATTCCGTTTAATTTCCTGAATATGCTGTCTTTATTTAGTAAATATATAGAATTAACTACAAATTTTTTGTAAAAGTTATTTTTTTTATTTTTGTGTTGATTTTTTTAATGAAATATTAAGATGACAACAATGAATAAATCAATCAAAATGCTTCTTTTATGGTCTCCCAGGGTATTATGTATAATATTTGCAGCTTTTATAAGCATATTTGCAATGGATGTATTCAACGATTCTCATGGAATTATGCAGACAATAGCAGGTTTATTAATACATTTGATTCCTACATTTGTAATAGTTGGAGTACTGGTTTTATCATGGAGATGGGAGTGGGTAGGTGCTGTTGCCTATGTTGGCTTGGCTGTTTTCTATGCATATATGATAAATTTCAGAAGATGGGATTGGATTGCTATTATATCAACTCCCCTGCTTATAATAGGAATACTTTTTTTAATAAGCTGGCTTTTACATGATAAATTGAGAGTGAAAGAAGAAGCGTTATAATATAATATTTATTAGATGATTTTATTCAAAACGAAATCACGTACTTTTATTGCATCTTCCAATGCTTGTTCTGCTTCTTCAAAAATTGGAATATAAAAATCATCAGGATATCTCATTGATACTGCATATTCTGTAAGGTAATCAACATCATTCAACTTTGAGAAATCACCGGATATTTTGATACATAAAACAAGTAATTCTGAAATGATGTGGGTTTTTACCGGTTCAATTCCTTTATAAACAAGATATAATTTAAGAAATTTTTCAACAGCTTGTTGGGAATGAAAGCAAATAGAATCTGTAATTGGCTCTTCTGATTCTAATAATAGTTGAGCAGTTTTAATATCGTTTTCTGCTTTAAATTGCCATTTATCAAGAGTAGCCCTCAGTTTCTGGTCCATAATACTCTCCCCTCCCGTGATACAACACGAGAAAGAGTTGGCAAAACGCGGTCATTCTCAAAATTATTATTTGTTTTCAGTAAAAAATCAATATGATAGCCATTTTGTCCCGATTCATTGTAAATTCGATTTAAAACATTATGCCTTTCTTTCCATTCCAAATCTTTATCTAATAAAATCAGAATATCAATATCACTTTTTTCATTTGCTGAACCATTGGCATAACTACCGAAAAGAATCACACTGGATGCAGTCGGAATATTTTTGATAATTATATTTTTAATATTTTGAAAATCAGAATCAGAATACATTTTAAACCTCAAGTTACAAATATAATTATTTTTGTATAAAATTGGTTATGAAAAAAATTTATTCACCTTAAGTACAATGCCAAAATAGAAACATCCGAAGCAGAAATGCCTGATATACGGGATGCCTGTCCCAATGAGGCTGGACGTATTTTATTCAATTTTTCCAATGCTTCACCTGACAGAGAATTGACCATGTTATAATCGAATGATTCGGGGATTCGCTTGTTTTCATTTTCTAAGAAATATTCGATTTCTTTGTTCTGGCGTTTGATATATCCTTCATAACGAATTTCGGTCTGAAGCTGATTTATTACAAAATCACTTTTTGCAATCTTCCCAAATTCTGCAGGTAGTTCATCCACACGGGAAATTAATTCTTTTAATGATATATTGCTTCTCTTAGAAAGTGTGTAAATATCAGTAGTATCAATGACTTGCGTCTCATCAACGGACAAAAGGTAATCATTAATTTCTTCAGGTTTTAATTTGATAACCTGACTAAAATTATATGCTTGCTTGATTTTTTCTTCTTCAGCAAGAGATTTATCATAAGCAGGTTTTGGAATTAATCCAAGTCGGTAGCCGTATTTCATCAGTCTTTGCCTGGCATTGTCCTGCCTGAGAAGTAATCGGTATTCAGCAAGTGATGTGAATATCCTGTAAGGTTCGTCAGTGCTTTTGTTTACGAGGTCATCTATCAGTACACCAATATATGCTTCAGACCTTTTGAGAGTAAATTCAGTTTGACCTTTTATTTTTGATGCGGCATTTATTCCTGCAACCAAACCTTGAGCTGCCGCTTCTTCGTAACCAGAAGTGCCGTTTATCTGACCGGCAAAGTATAATCCATCTACCTGCTTCGTCTCGAGTGTGAACCTGAGTTGATACGGATAGAAGAAATCATATTCGACAGCATAAGCATAGCGAATAATTTTGCTGTTTTCCAAACCGGGGATAGTTCTCAAAGCCTGTTCCTGTACATCTTCGGGAAGGCTGGAAGAAAAGCCGTTTACATAGATTGAGTTTGTGTTCAAACCTTCAGGTTCGAGCAATATTTTATGAGAATCCCTGTCGGCAAAGCGTGCCACCTTGTCCTCAATCGAAGGACAGTAGCGGGGTCCCGTGCCTTTGATTAATCCTGTGAACATGGGAGAGCGGTCGAATCCCGACCTCAATACTTCATGGGTTCTCGCATTGGTGGCTGTTGCATGGCATATTATCCGATTTATCACTTCATGCGTCCTGAATGAAAACGGCTGCGGCGATTTATCACCTGTTGCAATTTGTGTTTTTGAATAATCAATTGTGCTGTCCAGAACACGAGGCGGAGTGCCGGTTTTCAGCCTTCCTGCTTCGAAGCCGTGTTCAAGAAGTTTATCCGAAACATTGAGTGCGGGTTTCTCGCCATACCTTCCACCTTGAGTAGCTGTCGTGCCGGTGTACATCACTCCATTCAGAAAAGTTCCGGAACAAAATACAACTGCCTTGGCATTTATAATTTCATTATTGCCTGTTCGGATTCCTTTTACTTTTCCTTTTTCGACAAGAATTTCATCTACTGTTGCAGTGAGTAAAGTTAAGTTTTTCGTTCGACTCAAAAGCTGAAGAGCATATTTGGGATAGAGGTCTTTGTCAATCTGTGCACGTGGCGACCAGACTGCAGGACCTTTTGATTTGTTCAACATCTTGAAATGGATACCGGCTTTGTCGGTCAGCATGCCCATTGCACCGCCGAGTGCGTCAATCTCCTTGACGAGATGGCCTTTTGCAGTTCCTCCGACTGACGGATTGCATGAGGGCCTGCCAAGTGTATTCAGACTCATAGTAACGAGTGCTGTCTTACAACCCATAGAAGCCGACACATAAGATGCCTCAATGCCTGCGTGACCGCCGCCGATTACTATTATGTCGAAATTGTTGTTCATTGTTTTATTTAACCTCACCCTAAATCCCTCTCCAATGGGATAGGGACATTAATAAGGTGGTTATTTTCAATTTAATTATCAAAAAAAGGTTTGACGTTTTGCAATTATGTATATTTGGAGATAATGTTCCTTATTAATTATCTGAACAGGATTTATAGGATTAAAGGATTTCAGGATTTTCATAACACTTTAATTCTGTAAAGCAATCAATTTTTTATTATAACGTTATATATTTGTAAAAATAATTGGAGGTAATTAGATATGAATAACTCATATACTGCTATTATAAAAGATGAAGGAAATTGCTGGATTGGATGGATTCAGGAGGTCCCAGGTGTAAACTGTCAGGAAGATACATATCAAGAATTAATTGATACTTTGAAAATCACTCTGTCTGAGGCACTGGAATTTAATAAAAATGATGCTATTTCCGCTGCAGGAAGCCATTTCAGAGAAGAGAAAATCTTTGTATGAAAAGAATTGAACTACTGAAATACCTTAATTTGAACGGTTGTTATCAATTAAGGGAGGGCGGTAAACATTCATGGTGGTTTAATCCTGAACAGAATAGAAGAAGTTCGGTTCCACGTCATAAAGAAATAAGTAATAATCTCTGTATTAAAATTTGTAAAGATTTGGGAATACCTCCAATCAGATAAAATTTCTCATCAATTCTTCACAAACATTTTCATTTAATTTCCTTCATTAATATAATACACACCAACGAAAAATTGTCAGAACTTTGATTTGTGTGATTAATCTGATTTCACAGATTTTGAATAACCTCTTCTTTTAAGATGAGGGATTGGGATGTAGCTGTGGGACAGGTTACATGGCCCATAAGTTAAAACATAGGGTTAATCTTTCAAATAATTTCAATTTTTTACAAACATATTCATTTCGCCATTTACTTTCACATAATACACTCCTGCAGGAAATGAAGACACATCAATCCGCATTGACTCACCATTCATAATGCCCTGCCAGACTTCGTTTCCAAGTATGTCGTATATCTTTATATTTTTATTTATTAATTCATTATTGCAATTAATGAAAATGAAATCGTAGGTAGGATTGGGATACACTTGTAGTAAATTATTTTGTGATGTTTCTTCGGATACAGCATTAATTCCTAAGTCTGATAGCTTTGCCCGGAATACTCCTTTATTTTTTGTTCCGGCAAAAATATAATCACCATTTATTATTAAACCCGGCTCACTGAGATATATTAAACCTGAATTTTTCTTAGTCCAGTTATTTCCATAGTCAGTGGATAAATAAACTCCCTCACCGCCTAAAAAAATATTATTTCCTATTATTGCCATAAATGTTTTTGCAGCAGAGTTTTTCAATCCGATATTTTTCAATTCAACTCCATCGTTTGCAGATAGAAATAAGTGCTCATTTTTCGGGATAGAGGAAATATTATTTTCATTAATTGCTAAGTAGCGAAGACGCAAATTTGATAATCTATTATTTTTTATAAACCAATAATCTTCATCGTCAGTTGCCATAATTACTTCCCCGAACTTACTTGTATTAGTTTTATCTATTTCGGTATTATAGCACGAAATTTCATTAGTTTGAATTCCATTTTTGCATGGTTGCCATTGGGCAGTGCTAGTTTGTAATATAACAATGTATAATATCAAAACTAACTTTTTCATATTTTCTCCTATTTATTTTTTTTTATGAATCTTTCAAATATATAAAAGTTACAGGAATAATTAACAATTCACAATTAATAATTCATATTTAGGGTTATAACTCAGTGACTTTAAATTGAACACAGATTTGACAGTTGGAAGGGATTTTCACAGTTTTTAATAACCTCATCTTTTAAGATGAGGGCTGGGGTGTAGCTGTGGGACTGGTTTCATGGTCCCTATGTTAAAACATAGGGTTAATCAATCAAATTAATCTGATTTCACAGATTTTAATAACCTCATCTTTTAAGATGAGGGCTGGGATGTAGCTGTGGGACTGGTTTCATATCCCCTATGTTAAAACATAGGGTTAATCAATCAAATTAATCTGATTTCACTGATTTTGAATAACCTCATCTTTTAAGATGAGGGCTGGGGTGCAGCTGTGGGGCTGGTTTCATGGCTCATAAGTTAAAACATAGAGTTAATCATTGAAATAATTTTCAATTCCTCACAAACATTTTCACTTCGTCGTTAACATTTACATAATACACACCAATAGGAAATGAAGACACATCAATCCGCATTGACTCACCTTCCATAATGCCCTGCCAGACTGCGTTTCCGAGGATATTGTATATCTTAATTTTTTTATTTATTAATCCATTATTGCTTTTTATGAAAATGAAATCGGAGGAAGGATTGGGAGAGATTTGAAGTAAATTATTTTGTGATACTTTATCTTTTACATCAACTATTCCAAAGTCTGATAGTTTAGCACGAAATATTCCTCTTCTATAAGCTCCTGCAAAAATATAATTGCCACTAATAAGAATTCGAGAAACTTCATATACAGTATCGGTACTATTATAAATGAGAAAAGGTAATCCATTATTCTTGGTAATCCATTTAAAGCCATTGTCTGTTGACAAATAGACTCCTCCATCTACAGCAAATACATTATTACCGATTGCAGCAAAAGAATAAACACTAGGATATGATCCAAATCCAATATTCCTTGGCATCCAGCTATTACCTCTATCTGTTGATAAATAGACTCCTCCATAGACCCCGGCAAAAATATTATTGCCGTTTATTATAATTGAATTAATATTCTCATATGAGGTTTCATCAAGAATAATTCGGTACGGTAATCCATTATTTTTTGCTATCCAGTTATTACCACTATCTAATGATAAATACAATCCTGCTTCATCAGTTCCAACAAAAATATAATTATTCATTACTGCAAAAGAATTAACATCAGTATATGGTTCTATTCCATTATTTTTTTCATTCCAACTGTTACCGTTATCTGTGGATGAATATATACCTTCTATTGTAGTGGCAAAAATATTATTGTCGCTTATTATCATAGAGCCAATACCTCTAAATATAGTATCTGTATCAAAAGCAAAGTACGGTAAACCATTATTCCTGTCAATCCAGCTATCGCCATTATCTGTTGATAAATAGACTCCTCCTTGGTTCCCTTCGAGTGGAAATTGAAAACCTCCTGATTCACCAAGTCCGGCATATAAATTATTTTCACTTATAACGAGAGAAGGAACAATTCCCACTGTCAATCCATTATTTTTAGCAACCCAATTATCACCATTATCTGTTGACAAATAGACTCCGCCACCTAAGGTTCCGGCAAATATATTATTACTGCTTTCAGCGAATGAGAGTATTGTAATATCAGTTAATCCATTATTCATAATATTCCAGTTGTTACTATAATCAGTAGATAAATAAACACCATTATAGGTTCCCACAAAAATATTATTGCCGCTTACGGCTAATGCATTAATATGAGTATTTGTTAAATCATTATTCTTTTGAATCCAGCTATAGCCATTATCAGATGACACATAAACACCACCACGCCAAGTCCCGGCGAAAATATAATTATCGATTACAGCTAATGAAACAACAATTGTATCTGATAATCCATTATTCTTTTGAATCCAGCTTTCGCCGTTATCAGTGGATAAATAGATGCCTTTATAAGTTCCGGCAAATATATTATTGCCGTTTATTATTATAGAACTAATATACTCAAATAAGGAATCATTATATGAATCACTGGGTAGCCCATTACTCTTTTGTATCCAGCTATCACCATTATCGGTTGATAAAAAGATACCTCCTCTTCCTGATCCTGCATATAGATTGCTACCATTTACTGTTAATGAATTTACCAGTGTATCAGCTAATCCATTATTCTTTTTGACCCAGCTATGACCTTCATCAGTGGATAAAAAGACTCCACTATGAGTTCCTGCAAAGATATTATTGCCACTATTAGCAAATGAATATATCCTGGTATCAGATAATTCATTTTTTTGTTCTTTCCAGTTTTCACCATTATCAGTAGATAAATTGTAACCTCTATCAACTCCTGCAAATATATTATTATCACTTATTAATATTGAATTTACAGTAATATAAGTATCATGTAATCCCTTATTTTTAAAAATCCAACTATTTCCGTTATCAGTGGATAAAAATACACCTCCAAATACTCCAGCGATAATATTACTACCACTTATTGCTAAACAACTAATCGAATGTCCGGGTAATCCATTATTACAGGGTTCCCATTGTGAAAAGGAAATTTGAGTTAAAACTAACCAGAAAAAAAGTAGAAATTTCTTCATAATGACGCTCCTTATGAATAAACTTTTTGATTTTTTGTTCCAAATATATATTAATGACACATGAAAAGCAAAAAAGTCTCAGAAATAATTAACAATTCTCTATTAACAATGAATAATTGTTTAAAATAATTATGGTAGGCTATTGATTCTGAACCAAGTTCAGAATGACATTAATGACATTTTCGATATTTTACATTACCATTTTCAATAATTTAAAATATTTTTAAAAATTCTGAAACCTTTTTAGGTTTTTTGTGTCTATTATAGAAAGAGTATTTACAAAAGAGAAAAATATGAATAAATATATATCGGAATACATGAGCCAGAAAATAAGGTTGTACAGGCAGCTAATACACAACCACAGCCATCCCGACCGTGTGTTCGAGGTGAACTGGATGAGGCATTACAACAGCATGGAATCTCAGCTCAGGCTGAAAAACATTGCCGATAAAAGGCTGAAAGTTTTTTAAGTGTTGAGTGTTGAGTGTTGAGTTGTGGTTATATATTAATTACAGATATTCATACATTTCACAGCATAGCGATTACATAACTGTAGTAAAAAGAATCAAAGCTCCAAAATATACTCAGTGTGATTTTAAAAATCAATTACATATTAGAAAAATAAACCATTAAAATTTCTAAATCAAAGTTAAGCCAAAAAAAAACCGCCTGACTTTCGCCAAGCGGTTTTTTAATTATTCTGTCAATCAGATTTTTATCTGACTATCGAAAGTGACTTTGTGCTTATTCCGTTTTGTGTACGTAATACTATGAAATATGTACCCGAAGGCAGATGGCTTACGTCCACACCGCGAATGTACGAACCTTGTGAAATCATTGCATTGTCAAGCACCTTGAGGACTTCACTGCCCTTCATATCTACTATGCTCAATTTTGCATTGGTCTCTGTCTCATTCAAAGCGAATGAGATTGTAACGAAATTCTTCGCAGGATTCGGAGATACCGGATTTAAAACTGTTCCGAATTTTAATCCGTTACCGTTTCCATCATCAACTGCAGATATCGGGTCTGACAAAGTCATTGTTCCCTGAGAAATCTGCTGCATGTTATTATCGAATGTAACAAATTCGACTTCAGCATTAGCGACGTCAACTCCCGAAAGAGTGAGGAATATTGGCTTAGCTGTCTTCGATGATTCGAGACCTGAAGTTCCCTGGCTTGGAACGGTTATTATATAAGAACCGTCCTCCTGCACATGCGGGATTAAATAGGTAGTACCGTTATCGGAGCTTGGCGGACCGACAGCAAGAAGCTTCAGATTGCCAAGCGGCTTGATGCTGATTGAAGAAATACCTTCTGCATAACCGTTTGAATTGCTGATGTACAAAGCATACGAGGCAACGTTAGCCGGCTTGGTTTCAGTATCAATTGCCACTTCATCTGCAGCGGCACCGGGTACTCTTGCATTATATAGTATAGGTTCGGTGAAGAGAGTTTCATCGAAACCAGCCATCTTATATGCAAAACGGACATAAACGGAGAATTTCATTAATTGTCCTGAATTATTGAAGAGCAGGCTAATCGGAACATTGTCTCCCTTTTTGATATCTGATTCGACAAATC
>JAKAKE010000061.1 GCA_021824625.1 Bacteroidota bacterium
GAAGGGCGTTCTTCTTCTCCTCCGGATCTTTTTTGATAAGGAAGAGATAAATAATTCGTCCGGTTATAATAAATACGAAAAGAAAAAGTTCGGCAAAGGGGGAGTTAAAGGAATATTTCATCTTACCCTCCATTGAATCCAAATATTTATATTACGCAATTAAACGGAGACCCGGCGCCTAAGATTTTCACAGGAATTTTTATTTCTGTAAAACTTTTTGACGAGATATTCAGCCAGGCCTCCCCATATGAGTCCGATGATGAGCATAATTATAATATCCATCACGTTCATTTCATTTCCCTTTGAACTTTTTAATTACGTGATTTATCAAACGCATCAATCCGACACATAAAAATGCAATTAGAGCTGAACTGGCTAATCTTAGAAATGGACGAGCTAATTCTATCTTTTCGCCCTCAATTATCGGGACCAGGATAAATGTGGTTAATCCCATTGTAACCGTCCATAATGCCACTTCGAATAAAAAATATTTTACTTCCTTATAAATATTCATTTCTCTCAATGCCACATTCAGAAATATTATATAAAATATCCCCCCCAAAAATATTTATGTAATTAAAGTTTCATTAGTATTACGTATTCTCAAATAAGCTTCCCATCAAGTTTGCACTTGAAATTAAACATTAATGCCCGTCCAGGTAACAAAGTCATTGGCTCCAAGGATAACTCTTTCTTAAAAGCCTATCTCCAATTTTTAGATTCTTAATTATAATTGATAGGGCTATTAGCGAAAAAAAAATGGATTCGAATTTATAATTTGGTTCAATAAAAGAATATGCAACAAAGAAAAGCAAAACAGAAATGCTGATAAAAAGTTTACTTTTCTTGCTAAATCGTTTAGAATATAAGCTTACCAAGAAAAAAATAATTAGAAGGGAAATTAATGTTATCGTGTTCATAGAGCACCTCCTCACTCAACTCTTTTACCGCAAAGCGCATCAACTTCTGGCCCCCAGCAAAACCTGCACATCGCAACATATGCGCAAGGCCAATACCAGATAGGCCCAAGAAGAGAGCATAAAGCTAATGCTGCAGCATAAGGAGCCCATTGGCAATCACTTCCTAATGCTTCATCAAGAGATTTATTCAGTCTATAGTGCTTTGAAGTATAAGAATAAAAATTATTGAAAAACGTTTCGCTCTTACATTTCGCACAGAATTTTTCCTTTTCATTTTCAATCCAGATTTTATATTCAGGGACCTTATCAATAATTCTAGTAATAACATTTTTCAATTTTAAGTCTAATGCCTGAATATCTTCGTTTGAATATCCCAATAGATGGATGATTCTTTTTTCGTCAGAATTTTTGTATGCATCTTTTAATTCATCCACGTTAATATTGTTTTCAATTACTCGTCTAGTAATATTATCACGAATATTCAGCAATTCATTGATTTCATCCCAAGCTAAAATTTTGAAATTTTTATCTGCAAATGATCTCTGAGTGTCATCTGCTGAAGCTTTATTGAGATTGTAAGTTGTATTGTTAGCGGGTTCACTCGTTAAGGATTTTTCGCATCCCCCGAGGTAAAGTAGTGTAAACATAGCGGCGGCAATAAATAGAGCAAGGCAGATATTTTTCTTTTTCATTTTTTCCTCCCCGAAAAAATAAATTTGAATTATTATCTGAGCTTAATTGTAATGCTGCTTGATTTGATCAAGCGAAAATCTGAATGGCCAAAAGTATGAAGACCTGCCCCTGCAGCCTCTGGAAAGGAAATCTGAGTGCTTTTTCCGGTGCCTCCTAAATTAATTTTTAATTAATGATCTGTTTTTCGTGATAATGCTCTGCGAGAAAAGGACTTCAAAAGTGACTGCGGCAAACGATTTCGTTACATGAAAAAAATCCCCCCATTGTCAGAAAAACTCGATCAGCGATAACATGTTTTGAATCGTTTTTCATTCCTGATCCATTCAAAAGCTTTTTTGCAAAATATAGAACGATAACCAAATATTTTCCGCAGCCTTCCCTCTGTCTCCTATTAGGAAAATTCTGCAATGGAACTACAGCGAGCAAATATTAAAACAGTATAAATTGCCGAATATATGATTAGGAAATAATTAGTAGAATATCTGTTTTGCTTAAGCGTTGCTTGATGCGGTCAAGCGGTTCTCTGAATGGCGGAAAAACTTTCGAATGCCCCTGCAACTATGAAAAGAAATTAACTTATTTATTCAGCAGCTTACTCCGATAAATATGATTTTTCTCTCCGCTCTTAAATTGCAAATCGGGATTGAAAAAGTCAATAAAAATGTGACTTGTGATGTCGGGCTTTTTTGTGACGGGTTGAATGAATCAAAAATTGAAGCGGTTGAGGTGCAGGGAGACTGAAGCGGTTGATACGCATGGAAACTGAAGCTGTTGAAACGAAATAAAAACTGAATCGGTTGAATTGTCCTTCGACTCGTGGTTCGTGGTTCGGCTTCGCTTACCATTCACCACTCGCTCAGGGCGAGTTGAAGCATTGGAAAACTCAAGTTATTTAATTGATGGAATATCATGTAATTGCTTCAAAATAGGTGATCGATTCAACAAGCGATTCGTTGATAAGTCGTTTCAACCAGTCCCGAGCGAGTGGTGAGCTGCCCACAGGGCGAGTCGAACCACGAGTCGAGGGACGCTTCAGCAATATTTATTTTTTTAATTTGATTCAACAACTTCCTATAACTTGCCAAGTAAACAGACAGTTAGTTTAACGAAGTCGCTTCAACCTTTGTCTATTATTTCCAAATACCCCAGTACCAATCAGTCCGAACTAAACAACCAAATTTACCCGCCAGCCATTCCCATTATGGGAACTTTTTACTATATTACTACCAGTTATGAGAATAATATCCAGAAATACTTTGAAAAGCTACTGGAAGAAATATCCGGAAGTAGAGCAGTCATTGAAAGCCTGGCATGATGAGATCCTTCATTCCGAATGGCGTTCTCCGAATGAATTGAAAAATCATTTTCATAATGCGTCTGTAATTACAAATAAAAGAATAGTATTCAACATAAAAGGAAATAAACACAGATTAGTTGCAGATATAGAGTTCAGGATCGGAATTGTTTTTATTGTATGGATTGGGACTCGCCGCGACTATGATAAAATAAATGTAAAGGATATCCATTATGTTAAAACCGATTAGAACAAAAAAAGAATATAAAAAGGCGCTTGCAAGAATCTATGATTTGATGCAGTCGGAATTAAAAGTCAATT
>JAKAKE010000164.1 GCA_021824625.1 Bacteroidota bacterium
ATTGTTACAATCAGCAGCCGCCATCCGGTAACTTCTGCCATTTCACTCGTATTTCATTTTTTTATGCTGGCTGGCTTATATCTGGTTCTCCAGGCACAATTAATCGCTGTAATACAAGTGCTTGTCTATGCAGGAGCCATTATGGTTCTTGTCGTATTTGTAATCATGCTTCTCAACCTTGGTGACGAGGAGAAATTGAAAGAGAAATTTAATGTACGTAAGGGAGCGGGATTTCTTCTTGGTTCTGTATTACTTATGCTGATTATCATTGTATTTATGGCTCAGAGGTTTGGTGTAAAAAAAGCTCCCGGAACTGTTAACCAAGGGACTATTGAGTATTTAGGCAGGGAGCTGTTCAGCAATTATTTATTTCCTTTCGAGGCAATATCATTGTTATTGCTTACTGCTATAATCGGAGCCGTAATTTTAGCAAAAAGAAAAATTGATTAATGGAGAAACTATGGAAACAATACCTTTAGAATATTTTCTCGGGCTTTCGGCAATATTATTCATAATCGGTACAATCGGAGTCCTGACCCGCAGGAATGCAATTATTATATTCATGTCAATTGAGTTGATGTTGAATGCCGTAAATCTCACACTCGTAGCTTTTTCAAGATATATGAATGACCCAGCCGGACAAATATTTGTATTCTTCGTGATGACAGTAGCGGCGGCAGAAGCGGCAGTAGGTCTTGCAATCGTACTCTCACTTTTCAGGAACAAACAGACTGTCTATGTTGATGAAGTCAACATTATGAAATGGTAACACCAAAAAGTGTTGAGTTTTAAGTGTTAAGTGTTAAGTGTTAAGTGTTGAGTGTTGAGTGTTGGGTGTTGGGTGTTGAGTGTTGAGTGTTGGGTGTTGGGTGTTGAGTGTTGGGTGTTGAGTATTGAGTGTTGGGTGTTGAGTGTTGAGTGTTGGGTGTTGAGTGTTGAGTGTTGGGTGTTGAGTGTTGGGTGTTGAGTTATTTATTTATCTTATATTTTTTGAAGTATTTTTCCTACCAAGTGTAACATTTTCTTATTTTTCTTGTTATTACAGTAAATATTAGTTAAATTTTCTGAGACTTTTAATAGTCTCATGTGTCATTTAAGAAAACAAAAGGACACAAAATGAAAAAACTTATTATTTTTTTCCTTTTCACAATATCCGCTTTTGCCCAACAGCAAGAGTGGCACTGGCAGAATCCGTATCCACAGGGTGAAGATTTATATGATATCTCTTTTATTGATTCAACAATAGGTTGGGCTGTTGGGGGTCGGGGTATTATAATTAATACTACAAATAGTGGAAAAAATTGGACTGTTATATATCAAAATCCTGAGATAAATTCGAATATTTTTTTTATTGATGAAAACAAAGGTTTTATAGGTGGTGATAGTGGAAAGATATTTGTAACAAATAATGGTGGATTTAACTGGTCAATTATTCAAACTAATTATAATACACGTTTTTATCAAGCGTATTTTAAAGACAAGCAAAATGGATGGATGGCTTCTTATGATTCAACGCTTCGGACAACTGATGGTGGAATTACCTGGTTTGAACTTACAAAAGGAATAGGATTAAGTTCTATTTATTTCTTAGATTCAATTAATGGATGGGCAAATAATAGTGGTTGGATAGTACATTCAACCGATGGAGGTGAAAATTGGGTAAAGCAATATGAAACTGGAACCATTGAGATTAATTCGATTAATTTTATTGATACAAATATTGGTTGGGCTGTCGGTGGAAGTTGGGGTGGAATGTTTCAACCAAATAAAAGTTTTATTCTACATACAAGTAATGGAGGTAAAGATTGGATTGAACTCCCAAGTGATTTTGAAGATTATATAAATTCAGTTTTTTTCACTGATGAGAATCATGGATGTATTACAACTCGTTGTGAAATATACTACACATACGATGGAGGAAATCATTGGAGAATATTAGTTAGTACTCATTGTAGTGATATACTAACATTTACTGATAAAAGAAATGGTTGGGCAATAGGCGATGATGGTTATATTTACCATAGTTCAAATGGAGGACGCAACTGGACAGAACAATCCAGAGGAACAAGAAGGGATTTATATTCAGTATTTTTCACAGATTCATTAACCGGTTGGGCGGCAGGCAAAGAAGGTACTATTGTTCATACTAGTGATGGTGGAACAAATTGGGAAGAGCAAATTTCAGGAACAAATGAAGATTTATATTCATTATATTTCATTAATGAAAACATTGGTTGGATGTTAACTTATGATTCAAAATTATTATATACAATTGATAGGGGGAGAAATTGGCGAATTAAGCCAAGTGGTATAAATGAAAGATTGTCTGATTTGTTTTTTACTAATAAATACAAAGGTTGGATAATAGGAGAAAATGGTACATTGCTTTACACTTCTGACGGAGGATTCAATTGGGTAAATAAAATGAGTGGAATTGATAATAGGTTATCAAGTATAATTTTTGTTGATTCAGTAAACGGCTGGATATGCGGAAGTAATGGATTAGTTTTACATACATCAAATGGAGGGACATCCTGGAAAGAACAATTAATTGGAACCAAGTATGACTTGAATTCGATATATTTTATTGATAAAGATAATGGATGGATAGCATGTAACAATGCAGGTTATGGAGATAGATATTATCGTGGTCGTATTTTCAAAACAACAAACGGAGGTGAAAATTGGATAGAACTAATCATGAAAGACACGAGCACTTGGTTTAACGACATATATTTTTCAAACTCAAAAACCGGTTGGATAACTGCTTCCTGGGATAATCGTATTTGGGAAACAACAAATGGCGGCGAAACATGGAACACTTTTACTTTTGGTTACGGTAATGATATATCAACTATTTATTTTCCCGATTCAAATAATGGCTGGATGGTAGGAAGAAATGGAACAATATTCTCAACAAGAAAAAGCAATTTTACACATGTTGAAGATTATCCAAAACAAAAAGAAAATAATCAATTAATAACCAATATTTATCCTAATCCATTTTCTAACAATATCACAATTGAAATAAATGGAAAAAACAAACCTGAAACAATTATAATTTATGATTTATTTGGAAGAGAGATTCTTACTCAAAAGGTTGAATACATTGAATCACATAAAACTAAACACATATCACTTAACACTCAACACTTGCCATCTGGCATTTATTTTGTCAGGGTGCAGGGTTCACCAAGTGCGAGAGTGATTGTGAAAGCGGAATAAATATTTTATTATATTTATTTACTTTACATCATCATTACTTCTTTATAGATTTCGCTGACTATGTCTTCTTCTTTGATTTTTTTGTATGTTTCGCCTTTTTTATAAAGCATAGCTACGCCTTTTCCGGCGGCTATGCCAATATCGGCTTCCCTTGCCTCGCCTGGTCCATTGACGACACAACCGAGAAGTGCAATTTTAACATTCTTCTTAATTCCTTTGAGTGCTTCGTCGAGTTCCCTTGAAATTTTAAATAAGTCAACATCAAGCCTGCCGCATGTGGGACAGGAAATAATTTCAATGCCACTCTGAGTTAGACCGAGTGAACGTAGTATTGCCTTCCCTACTTCGACTTCTTCTTCAGGTTGTGCAGTGAGCGACACCCTTATTGTATCACCTATGCCTTCGGCAAGTAATGTACCTATGCCAACAGCAGATTTAAGTGTTCCGACTTTTATTGCACCTGCTTCAGTTACTCCAAGGTGCAATGGGAAATCAGTTCTTTCGGAAAGCATTCTGTATGCAGCAATCATCAAAGGAACGCTTGTAGATTTTACCGAAATGATGATATTATCAAAACCGAAACCAGCCGCAATCTCGACATGCCTCATGGCACTTTCGAACAAGGCTTCTGCGGTTGGAAATTTATGTTTTTCGAGTAAATCTTTTTCAAGTGAGCCTGAATTTACACCAATACGAATCGGAATTCCTCTTTCCTTTGCGGCGGATAAAACCTGTTTGATTCTGTCCTTTGAGCCGATATTACCGGGATTAATTCTTACCTTCGCAACACCTGCTTCAATTGCCTTCAGGGCAAAAACATGGTTAAAGTGAATATCCGAGACGATAGGAATATCAACACTTTTCACTATTTCACCTATTGCATCTGCGGCTTCCGGTTCATTGACAGTAACTCGTACTATGTCGGCACCTGCTTCCCGGCATCTTTTAATTTGTTCAACTGTGGCTTTTACATCAGCAGTTTTGGTTTTGGTCATGGTTTGAACGGCAATCGGAGAATCGCCTCCAACAGGGATATTGCCAACCATCACCATACGTGTTTTTCTACGCTCTATATTTATAATTGAACTTGAATTATCCATAATTTTAATTGAAAATTGATAATTGATAATTGAAAATTCTATTCATTTAAAAATATTAATATTTTGCATAAAATAAATTATATACAAATACACTTATTTGATTTTCTGGCTCAATTCCATAAGAATATGTTTTTCCCTGTCGGTCAGGTTTTGGTAGCCGCTTGCAGAGATTTTATCGAGTATCTCATCTATTTTAGCTTGTGTGATTTCTTCCCCGTTTATAATAATTTTCGACTGGGTTTCGGTTTTAACCACCGGCTCTTTTTTGAACCAATTTGATTTATAAACTTTTGGTTCTTGAGGATAATAATTACCATACACATCCTGTTTTGGCTTTTTGGCAAACATTTTTTCTGTTAGTTTAAATATACCTGCGGCATCACCGAACTTAATTAATAAGAAGCCTGTTGCCGCCCCTCCAAGATGAGCAAAATGGGCAACATTATCCCCGCTGGATGAAAATCCCATCAGCAAAGAAATTCCTGCATAAATCAGAACAAAATACTTAGCCGGAATAGGTATGAAAAAGGGGAACATGAATATGGGCCTGTTTGGGAAAGTAAGCCCGAATGCAAGAAGTACGCCATAAATCGCTCCTGATGCCCCAATAGTAGGGGCCGGTGATGCAAACATAGGGCTGATGAATAATTGTACAAGACCTGCACCAATCCCACAGAGAAGATAAAAAATTAAAAATTTTCGCGCACCCCACATCAGCTCGAGTTCAATTCCAAACATCCATAATGCAAGAAGATTAAAGAAAATGTGCCAAAAATTGCCATGCATGAATTGATAAGTAAGTAATTGCCATAAGTAAAAATTTGAGTGTTCACCAATCGGATATAATGCGAAATAATAGAAAAACATGTCGCCGAGAGAATAATCCCCGATTTTGAACATACTGAAAAAGAATGTCTGAAGAAGGAAAACAACAACATTTATAATAATCAAAGCTTTTATTACAGGAGGCATTACATTTCCACTGAGACCTCGAAACCTAAAATTACTTGCCATATTATTTTATATAGAATTTTATTACTTTATATTTAATAACTTTATTTAGACGTTATGAAATAATAAGAATTGCTTATTTAATATTGAACTATATACTTATTGCAAAAAAAACAAAGAACGTCAAATGTAATTTGCTATTGTAATAAATTAAATAATAATTTAATTTGTTTTTTTACTTTAAGAACAAAAATATAAAAGAAAAAAATATTAATGATAACCGACAAAACCAATTTCAAAGAGGATTTTACTACTATAAGTGTTCTGGATAGTGCTGTAACAGAGACATCCGAGAAATTATCTAAAAGTTTGAAATCGAGATATGACGATGCTTTGATTCATATAAAAAATGAAAAATATTCTGAGGCTGTAAGATTACTCGAATCGGTAACATCCTCCCTGCCTGATTTTGATAATGCTTATTTTTATCTCGGTTTATCAAAATTTAAATCGGGGAAATATACAGATGCACTCGATACTTGTAGAAAACTAATAAACAAAGGGTTCAGAAATTATAATATATACAGCCTGACAGGTTCAATTTATGAAGCTATAAGAGATTATGAAAAAGCAATCGAGTCTTTCAAACAAGCAATTACATATAATCAGGATTCTTTTGATTCGCATTTTAATCTTGGTGTTATTTATTCATATAAACAAATTTATGCCAGTTCGATTAACTCATTAATCGAATGTATAAGATTAAAGCCAAAGCACGCACTATCATATTTTAACCTTGGGTGCAGTTATTTGCATTTGGATGATTTTACAAAATCCATTGAAGCATTTAACAAAACAATCCAGCTTCAATCCGATATGTATGATGCCTATCACAATTTAGGGATAATATATTATAACCAGGAAAATTATGATAAGTCTGCCGAGAGCTTCAAAACCCTGTATTTTCTCTCCCACAATTATGAGAACGTAGTCGTTCATTTGGGTGCTTCTTTGTTCAAAGCAAAGCGTTTCAGGGAAGCAATTGAAATTTTAGAAAATGAAATCAAGAGATATCCTAGCGATAAAACACTTTTTCTGATTTTGGGGAAATGTTATTATAAAAATAAGCAATATGAAAAAGGAATCGAAACAATAAGTAAGTATCTGGATGCTAATCCTAAATCGGGCGAAGGTTATCTTGAAATCGGTATATGCTATTGGTACTCAGGACAGCACGACAAAGCTGTTGATGCGCTTACAAACGCAATCCGGCTTCAGTATGAACCATACATTTCATATATCTGGCTTGGATTAGTAAATACAAGCCTAAAAAAAATAAAGGAAGCCTACGAAGCATTTAACCTTGCAAAATATCTTGATGGAAAGCTTCCAGACAGTTATATCGGCTTGGGTGTTCTTGAAATGATGAATGAGAATTATATTGATGCTATTCAGTCTTTTCAACACGCCGCTGCTGTCAAGCCCAATATGCCTTTGGCGTATTTCGGTATTGGCGAATGTCAGATCAGGATGTCCGATGCAACTAAATCAAAATTTCATCTTTCCTCGGCAATACTTGCTTTTGAAGAGGTGTTGAGAATAGAACCCCTTAATGAACGTGCATATATTAAGCTTGGTGTGGTTTATGACAAGCTGGAAAATTATAAGAAATCTATCGAATGTTATGCAAAAGCAAAAAGCTTAAACAAGCAATCAGCAGAAGCTGACCTATATCTTGGACTGACACTCGTCCATAACGCCCGGTACCAGGACGCTATAAAGGCTCTTCGCTCTGCAACAGAGTTGCAGCCAAATCTTGCTCCTGCGAGATTTCATTTAGGATTGCTTTATGCTTTTCTCGACAGACACAAGAATGCTATTCAGGAGTTTGAAAAGACTATAGAATTGCTTCCCAACTTTGCCGAAGGATATAAAAATCTCGGTTTGATGTACCATTCAAACGAGGATTATGAACAGGCGATAACGTCATTAGAAAAAGCCCTCGAACTCGAACCATACTTAGCAGATGCACAACTTAATCTTGGAATTGCTTATACCGAATCGGGCAACCTTGAAGGTGCAGAAAAATTATATGAAAATCTCAAACAACTCGATGAATCAAAGGCAGATTCACTCCTATTCAGGATAAACAAGATTAAGCTGAAGAAATAGAAAACAAAGTTTGTATTTCACTTTCCATATTTTTCCTGTGGTTCACCGATGAAAAGTTGTGGTTCATCTTCAGTTTTATATCTATATTTTATACGTTTACCTTTAATTTCCTGAATATCATTTAATGATTTAAGAAAGTCAGACATTTTCTTAGGTTTCCAATCAATATTGGTTCTTTTGATTATCTCGGCAGATGTTAGCTCTTTGCCTTTGAGCAGGCCATAAATGATAGACTTTATTTCTTCCTCTTTATCCAATTTGGATATATCATTTAATTGCCCTTCTTTTATTTTACCATCGAAGTCAACAGCAATAGCACCTTTTTCAATCAATTTACGATTAGCGTTTTGTTCTTCCTGTTCAGGATACCTGACATAAATAGTTCGTCCTTTTCGCAAACCGTCTGACACTCCCGCCCAGGTACCGCCCTTCTCGTCTGATTGAGCAACATAAATTTCATCGGCTAATCCATATATTATTGGATTTCGAGCCATAGCAAGCTGTACACTCCAGGGAGCTTTCGGAAAGAATGTACTTAGAACAAGCAAATCTCCTCTTACAATTTCCTGGTAATACTGTCTTATTCCTGAACTAAATGTAAGGACACCCTGTGGAAGTACGATTACACTGTGTCCGATATATTTAATTGCCGAATCCAATGCCTGCCTGTCAACACCCTTTGCAAAACCACTGACAACCACCTTAAATTGTTCAGAAGCTAATTTCGCAATATTATCAGTGAATTTCAATGATATTTCACTTGCATCTCTCGAGCCGACAATTGCAATAGACTTTTCATTAAGAATTTTTTTATTCCCTTTAACATATAAAACAGGAGGAGAATGTTTTAGTTTCAGATTGTTTTTTAAAGTTGCAGAATATTCTTCTGAATTGATTGTAATGATTTCAAATCCCTGTGATAAAAGTTCTTCTGTCAGAAATGAGAAATTAGGAATCTCTTTTTTTAAATTTAATAATCCTTCAATATCATTTTCCTGAAGAAGATATTTTTCATTCCATTCTGTCAGACTCAGACTGAAAAATTCTTCAAGTGATATCTTATTATCATGAATTATATTAACAATCAGTTTATTGATTTTTTCAATTTTCCATCCATTTAGCTGTGTTAATCCAATCCAATATGGAATTTCTGACATTGTCATTTAATATTACCTCCGACCGTTTTTGCTATTACCAAAGGAGCTATCAGCTTGGCACCTAACAAAGTAAGATATCTCCCGATTTCTTTTATTGTAGTTCCGCTGTCATATATATCGTCAATTAAAAGTATAGACTTATCCTTTATTTCTTCAATATTCAAATATAAAAAAGAATCGCTGACATTTCTCATTTTTGCCAGGTGATTCTGAAAAATTTTCTGCGGTTGTGTTTTTATACATTTGATTAGTGCATTTGAAAATTTTATATTTAAGTATTCAGAAATTTTTATTGCAAAGTTTTTAACTAAATCCCCTGATTCGGTCGGAGGCACATACAAAATCAAATCGAATTTCAAATCTCCATAATGTTTACGTTCTGCATCCAAAACTAATTGTACGAGTTCATCAGGAAAATCTCCTCCATTCTCATATTTACACTTGTGAATCGTACTTCCTACTTTTGAGAATCCATAATATGAAGCAGCAACTCCATTAATTAAATTACTATCTTTCGATTGAAAATGCAGGATTGGAAAATTGTTTAATCTGAATTGTTCTAATTTTTTTATCCATTCTTCCTGTACTATTACTTTCTTAATTATTTTATCGTTATCAACATCACACTTCCCACAGTTTTCAGAATATTTATCTCCAAGATAATCACAAAGGAACTTCATTCTGCAAGTTTTAGTATCAATATACTCAATCATCTGAGCAAGCTCTTTAAGTTTAGCATCTCTTAATTCCTCAAAAAACTTGTAGTTTAATTTCGGTGCTAAAAACCTATATTCAAATTTTGCTTTCCCACGAACAAAAGTTTCGTTAATGATTTTCTGTTCAATCAAATCAGCAATTATTACTCTTGTCTGCATTGATGACAGGTTCGATGCTAACATCAAATCAGTTTCTCCCATTATTTTTTTCTTAATTAAATTTGTAATTTTATCATACTTGTCAAGGGAGGGTTTTGAGCCATTGATAAATGCCAAGGGCAAGTCAATATCCTCAACGGAATTATAAAATAGAATTTTATAAGTTTTTTTACCATCCCTGCCTGCTCTGCCGATTTCCTGATAATAGTGAATAGGAGATTGAGGTATTTGAGTATGAATAATAAATCGAATATCTGGTTTGTCAATACCCATTCCGAGAGCATTTGTCGAGACAATACATTTCCATCGGTTTTCTATTAATCCTTTCTCTATATTTTTTCTGGTTGCTCCGTCCAAATCACCATGATAAGCAACTGAAGGTATTCCTGCAAATTCCAGCCAGCTCGCATATATTTCGGCATTGCTCCTTGTACCTGTATAAATCAAACCATTACCTTCAAATCTATTAATGTTTCTACCGAGCCAGATGTATTTTTCATCTTCAGATTTTACTTCAATAACATTCAAATGGAAATTATTCCTTAAAAGGTTTCCACGTATTGAAGAAACATTTTTTCCGATTTGCACCTTAATGTCTTCTTCAACTTTTAGAGTTGCAGTAGCTGTGGTAGCAAGTATTGGGAATTTTGCAGGTAGTAATCCCACAAGGTTTACTATTCTTCTGTATGATGGGCGGAAATCATGACCCCACATGGAAATACAATGTGCTTCATCAACGACAAGCATGGAAATTTTAATCTGGCTCGCTGTTTCAAGCCATTCGGCATTTTCCATCCTTTCAGGTGCTATGTATAGAATTTTTATTTTGTTTTCTTTTGCATCGGAAATGATTCTATTATTCTCATTTAAGGTTTGATTGGAATTAATACAGCTTGCATTTATACCTAATTGTTTTAGTTTGTTAACCTGGTCTCTCATCAGGGCTATGAGAGGTGAAAATATAATTGTTGTGCCTTCAAATTGAGTAGCCGGGAATTGGAAACACAGCGATTTGCCGTAGCCGGTCTTTTCAATTAATAATATTCTTTCGCCTTTGAATATCTTTTCAATAACCGCCCACTGAGTATCATAAAAGCCTTCCAATTTGAAAACTCTTTTAAGAATGACTTCAGCTTCAGTCCTTGTCATTGATGTTTACAAAAAAATAAATATATTTAACAATGTGATTCAACCAGAAGGGATTCCTCATTTACAGTTTTTAATGATTTTAATTCAAAATATTTGTAATCTATATTCTGGGTGAATAAATTATCTGAAATTGTTTTCAATTTCTCTTCAGTAATTCTTATTGCTTCACTTGATTGGTCAATCCCTATCCATTCTCTATTGTTTTTATGAGCTATCTTTAAAGTGGTACCAGAACCGCAAAAGCAATCTAATACAATACTGCTTTCATTAGATGAGGTCTTAATAATTATGTCAAGTAAACCGGAATTTTTTTCAGTTGGATAAACAGGGTATTGAGGATCTTTAAATTCCCAAATATCCTGCAACCTCTTACCTTCTTGTTCTTCAAAAAATATCATTTTCCTAGGATTACCATTTTCACTCCATTCTATAATACCTTCATTATCCCATTTTTCTAATGTTTTAATATCGGTTCTCCAATGCCTGCCTTTAGGAGGATAAATCCCCTTAAATGGTTTAGATGTATTGCCGTTTTGAGTCTCCCCTGGGGCATGCAAAGGAATTGTTGTATAATATCTTCCGGTTTTATCAATTTTTGGGAAGAGTTTTTTTCTATCTTCATCTGTATAAAGAATTTTTGGTTCATTCCAAATATAATTATCTGATTTGGAATAAAATAGTATTAAATCTTTGATATTGCCGTATCCTTTTCTACTAAAATTTTTAGGATTGCATTTTATTCTGGTAATATCGTTTCGATAGTTTTCTATACCAAAGATTTCATCCATCATAATTTTAACATAATGGCCAATCTTATAATCTGTATGCAAATAAATTGAACCTTTGTCAGATAAAAGTAATTTTAATAGCACTAATCTTTCACGAAGAAATTCAATAAATTCGGCTCCTTTTAATTTATCTTTATATGCAATACTTCCATTTGAAATATTACTAATAGTATTAGCTCTTCCTTCAGAAATTGTGAATGTATTGTTTGTAGCAAAAGGTGGATCTATGTAAACTAAATCAATCTTTCCTGAAAAATCAAATTTTGTGATTAGTTGTTTTAAAGCAATAAGATTATCTGAATTAATAAGTAAATTATCGCTATCAGATTTATTTGATTGGATTAATTCTGAATCAGGTATACTGTTAAAAATTTCCTTATCTGTTTTTTTATTTTGATAATGAAGTTTCATATTTATTTACAATTGATATAGAAATTCTCGCAAAACAAGACTACTCATAATATTATAATTAGAATACTTGGATGTGATATCTTTAAACATTTTATTTCTACCCTTAATATATAACACGCCATCGAGAATTGCTAATTTTACAGCTTTGACATTCTTTGTTTCTAAAGTACTGATAGCATCATTAAATTGTGCATTTTGATGACCTCCGAAGTCTGTTAGAAACTTAGCTTCACCGATTACAAATTGCCCGTTGAATCTTCCTATAAAATCAAGACCTTTGTTACGTTTATAATTCAATTCGCTTTTCGCGAAAGCCATCAATTGACTATCGCTGCCTTTAAGAATTGCATCTTTTTTGTTTTTCAGAAATTCATCCTGTTCTACCGGTTGTAATCCAAGTGATTTATTATTTAGCCAGCGATGGAAAAGTGGCCCTATTTGTCGGTTGGTTTCTTTAGGTTCACTACACCTTTCGTAAATTTTATTTAAACCCATTTCGTAAAGTCGTCCGCAAATCCTTCTGATGGTTTTAGGATTTCTGGTTATTGAAGATGGGTCTCTTTTAAGAAAAGCAATATAGCTGTCTTTTATTGGGAATAATTTTAACTTTAATAATTCATTGATCAACAATTCATTATTTTTTTTCTTAAAGGCAATTTCAATGTTTTTCCAACTTTCATTATCAATATCTCTTATACCTTCGGGAATGGTTGGATAAACCTGAAAGAGGTCATCAAGATATGACTTTTGGTTTGCATATTCTATGCTTAATTCAATCCAATAATTCATCCTATTTTTATTCTCATGATAAATTTAAATGATTCATTCTAAAATAAGAAGAAAAATCGGGAAATTATAATCCTTAAAAGTAATAATAATGTTAACAATATTTTCGATTCAGATTTAAAAGGAAAATATAAAAATCTATTATTTCCTATCTCACCACCTCAAATACTCCTTCCATTTCAGGAATAGCTCCCATGTGGCTGTTATGTCTCGGAGGCAGTATTCGGCTATGTCGAGTATTTTTCCTTCTTTGTAAAATTCTGATACTTTTGAACCATCAATGCCTCCACCTTTGGGTGAAGTAATGTCAAATTCACGTGTGTAGAAATCAAAGTTGAAACGCTTGGTTGCTCCGTAAGGACCGGGACTGAAAAAAGTCAGTTCATCCAGCAAGTCTGTGTGCAGAGGATAAGTAAATTTTGTTCCTGTCATTGATGTTTATTGTATTTAAAAAAAATGAAATAATTTTTAAGTGCTAAATTTTAAAAATATTACAGCAAATTATTAAAGAAAGTAATATCATGCGTAAACAACTTCCCTGTTATTTATAATACTATCAATTAAATTAAATGACAGCCTTTTTGCGTCCATTACTTCTAACAGTACAGGAACATCATCTTTTGTATAGTGAATTATGACATCCTCAAATTCTTCAGCATAATCAATGGGTGAATCATTTAACTCGATTAGCAATATATCCACTTCAGTATTATATTTAATTTTTTTCATATCTTATTCTCCTTGCAGGATAAATGGTTACAATAAATATTTTGTCATCACTTTCTTCATATATGACACGTAGAATATGATTTTCGTCTAATTTTATTTCAGCAATCATCCTTCCTGATTTTCCGGGAGAAACTATATCAGGATTGTTTACTGCTCCAATTACATATTCTTTACTTATAACAAACCCATGCTCTTTCAATAATGCAATTTTCTGAATTGAGTGTAATGAAAATTCTATTGATTTCATTTGAACTTCTTAATGTTAAGTTTAATATATAAATTTAAATTTTTTCTCACCACCTCAAATACTCCTTCCATTTAAGGAATAGCTCCCATGTGGCAGTTACGTCACGGAGGCAGTATTCGGCTATGTCGAGTATTTTTCCTTCTTTGTAAAATTCTGATACTTTTGAACCATCAATGCCTCCACCTTTGGGTGAAGTAATGCCAAATTCACGTGTGTAGAAATCAAAGTTGAAACGCTTGGTTGCTCCGTAAGGACCGGGACTGAAAAAAGTCAGTTCATCCAGCAAGTCTGTGTGCAGAGGATAAGTAAATTTTGTTCCTGCCATCAAGTTTCTGGTCGGCTTTAAACCGAGGATGGCAGAGCGAAGCATAAGGAAGGGAGCATCGAAGTTTCTGCCGTTGAATGTAATCAAATGCACATTCTTATACTTTTCCTCGTTAAAAATTCCCCAGAAACTTTTTATGATCTCCGGTTCGCTGTTAATTTCACATTCAGAACCGGATTCTAAGTGCTCTTTTCGAGGCTCTGAGATGGATTCCTCCACTGCAAAGGCTTTCTTCTTTTTTAACTTATATGAGCCGTCATCCATTGTTTCCATCAACTGTAAGCCAATACAGACTATTTTACCCGTAAGGGGGGACAGAGCCATTTCGGAATGCTTCTTTGACTTTTCTTCCTCAGTGCCTGCACCACGTACTATATATTCCTGCTGAGATTCGGAAAAACTATCATAAGGACGGGGCGATGTTTCTAAATCATAAATAAGGTAGAATCTGGGTTCATGAGTTGCCATTTTAGCCTCTTATAGTTTTGTCTTCCTGAACTGAGTCGAAGGATGATAGCACATTATTAAAACACTTCGACAACGCTCAGTGTAACATTTATTTAAAATAACCTGATTAATAATCTCCAATTTAAAATAATATTTTGTATTAAATGCAATAACAATTAATGCAATACGATTATTCAATTTATAAAATTTGCCGTTAATTTTCGTAATTTTACAGTTTGTAACATTGAAATTTTAATAATAAATCAAATAATGACACAACGAAGCATTATATTTTCTTTAAATCTAATTTTTGTCGTCTGTATTTTAATATTCCTGTCGTCTTGCAGTCAGACTAAACAGCGTGATGTCAAATCAGCCGAAGAGACATTTAATGAAGCTATGGCTTTATTCAAAGATGAGGATTACCTCGAAGCAGAAAAGCTTTTCGAATTAATCAGGCTGCAGTATTCGGCAAGCCAGTATGCTGACGATGCCCAGTATTATCTCGCCGAATCAAATTATAACAGGAGAGAATATATTTATGCGGCATATAATTACAATATGTGCCGAAGGATTTATCCTCATAGTGAATATAACAAACCGAGTCTTTTCAAGACCGGAATGTGTTATTATAAGATTTCTCCTTCCTATGACAGGGACCAGGATTATACAGTTAAAGCTATTCAGTCATTTTCTGAGTTCCAAACAGTATATCCCGAAGATTCTTTGTATAATGAAGCAACAACATATATAAAGGAACTCAGGGATAAACTCGCTCATCGCGAATATTTTACGGCGGAACTTTATAGAAAATTGTACAGCCCGGTTTCTTCGCTCATATACTATGATGCGGTTATCAATGACTATCCCGACACTGAATACTATGAACCTGCAATACTCGGCAAAATAGAAGTCCTGATTGAAACAAAAAGATACGATGAGGCAAGAAGCCTGATTGATTTATATAAAAAGCTTTTTCCGGGAAGCATCAATCTTGATAAAATAAAAAATCTGGAACAATTGTTAAAATAGCGGTGCAATGAATATGAGAAAGATTATAATCATTCTGTTCTCAATATGCCTTCTGCAAAGCAGTAAAGCACAACTTAATTATCATTTGAGCGCTGGTCCATTCCTGTCGGCTAAAGCGGGATATAACACAAGCTATTCACCATGGGAAAGAAAGAATCTTTTCGCATTCAACGGTTTGCCCGACTTCGGTTTCTCTTTTTATATTCCTGCAAGCAAGGAATTTAAGTTAGGACTCATGGCTGATATTTCATTGTCAACATATGCCTATCAGGTAAAGGGAATATCATCTGATACAAAATTCACAATGAAATACAGCTATTTTACATTGTGCCCGGGTTTTCATTACAGCGGGATTTATGCAGGATTAAATCTTGGTTTGCCTGTTTTCGCAGATTACGGAGTGAAACTTGAAACAAGTAAATTGAATATCCTCGCAGAAGTCAGATTGGGTGGTATCTTACCGATTATTGAAGATGAAACAGGAAGGGTTAATATTTTATTTCATTGCGGATATATGTTAACGGGCATTTATAAGGATTTTGTGAAGGATGACCCTCTACTCCAGCATTTTCCGCCTGATTCATCGCAGAATTTCACAAGCGAATTTAATCCGCATACAATCTCATTCTCACTTGGATTGAACTATATGTTCAATTTTTGAGCAAAAAAAAATGAAATATTTTTCGTATCGGAATTTAGCTAATGCAATAACTATTCTTTTTCTTGCACTTTACTGCCCTAATTTTGCATTTTGTCAGGATACAACAGAAATCAAAGAAGCTGATTTTAAAGTTCCACCACAGGTCAGGATGATTCGAGCTTACGGGAAAGATGACGAGAGACTTCCGCCTATTATCATTAATAACACAAAGAATACTGCCAACCTGCCTTTCGGAGAGCAATTCATTACAATTGAATTTGATGTGGATGCAGAAGTCCCTCCGGGTTTCTATGCAAAGTTTGTACATTGCTCTTATGACTGGCGTGAAGATGATAATGTATTTTTGAATGATATAACGGTTCTGAGAACGAGTAATATTTATTGGGAATCATCCCCTGTCCTGTCTTATTATTATACATACAGAGGCAAACTTCAGGTACCTAATGAACAAGTTAAATTTCCTTATGCAGGAAACTGGAAGATGATACTTTATGATATATATGATAATGTTACAGTGTACGGTGAAGCAAGATTTTTCGTTGTAAATCCCAAAGTTGAATCAGAAATGTACTTATACAGTGATTTTTACGAGCCTGAATTAAAAGTGACCCCTTCTGCTTTTAATATAGAAATTATTACATCATCGCTCCAACAGCTTTATGACT